>CALWOS010000232.1 GCA_944383185.1 uncultured Oscillospiraceae bacterium | reverse complement strand
GAGAGCAAGGCCCTTTACGAGTGGAACTACCAGAAACAGCTCCTGGCCATCCAGATCCACCGGGACAGCCAGTCCCCGGACGAGCTGACCCAGTCCCTGTTTGGCGACGCGTACCTTCTGGAGCGGCCCCTGCTCCGCTCCATCCGGTCGGAGAAGCCGGTGGTGCTCCTCATTGACGAGATCGACAAGTCCGACGAGGAATTTGAGGCGTTTCTGCTGGAGCTCCTTTCGGAGATGCAGGTGACGATCCCCGAGGTGGGCACCATCCGGGCCAGGACAGTGCCCTTTGTGGTTCTCACTTCTAACCGCACCCGCCCCCTGAGCGAAGCCCTGCGCCGCCGCTGCGCCTACCTCTACATTCAGTATCCCGACCTGGACAAGGAGGTGGCCATTATTCAGGCCAAAATCCCCAATGTGGACGCCCGCCTGGCCGTCCAGGTGGCCAAGGCCATCCAAAAGCTCCGGGAGAGCGAGACCATCCTCAAAAAGCCCTCCATTGCGGAGACGCTGGACTGGGTTTCCGCTCTGGAGGCCCTGGGCATCCGGGATCTGACGCCGGACGCCGTGGCCCGCACCAAGGGTTTTGCCCTCAAGTATAACGAGGATCTGGACGCGGCGGACGCCATCCTGGGGGAGGAGGATCCCGCCGGCGGGGACGGGAACAGCAGCCACAGCCATTGCGGCCGCCACCATGACCACGGCGCCTGCCCTCACGGCCACGGAGGCGGAAAGTAATGGACTGCAGCGTCTATGTGGAAAAGCTCACGGCCTTTTCCGCCACGCTGCGCCAGGAGGGGCTGGCGGTGGGCCTCCAGGAGACGGCGGATGCCTGCCGCATCCTGGAGGAGCTGCCCCTGGATAAGCGGGAGGCCGTCCGGGCCGCCCTTTCCGCCGTATACGCCAAATCCCACCAGGAGCAGATGATCTTTGACCGGGTGTTTGACAACTTCTTTCTCGGCGTGGAACAGCAGCTGGCCCGCCGGGCCAAGGCGGAAGAGGAGGCCCGGGAGATGGCCCAGCGCCGGGCCCAGGCGGAGGAGGAGCTCCAGGTGGGCGGCCAGCCCATAGATTTGGAAGAGGACCTCCGGGAGGCCTATGTCCACTTGGCGGAAGAGAAGAAGGAGCATCTGCGCCAGTTCCTGGAGAAGTCCGAAGCCCCCCGGAAGCGCAGCCCCAAACTCTATGACGGCTTCATCCGCTCGGTTTTCCTGCGCTATCTCCTGGAACAGCAGATGCTCATGGAGGACGCGGCCCTGGAGGGGCGGGAAGTGGATCCGGATATGGCACTGCTCTACCGGGACATCTCCCGCTTTCAGGATGCGGAGATCCCCCGGGCGGCGGCCCTGATCTCCCAGATCGCCCAACAGATCAACGCCGAGCTCTCCCGGCGGAGACAGCGCTCCGGCCACAGCGGCAAGCTGGACTTCAAACGCACCATCCGCAAGGGCCTGGAGACCGGGGGCGCGCTGTGCCGCCTGTCCTTCCGCCGGCGGCACAAGCGCCGGCGGCGGCTGGTGCTGCTGTGCGACGTGTCCGGGTCCATGCTACAGTTCTCCGAATTTGCCCTGCGCTTCATCAAATCCATGGCGGACGTGTCCGAAAGCTCCCGCACCTTCCTGTTTTCCGAAAAGGTCCAGGAGGTGGACACCTTTGCCCTCCAGGACATGGAGTCCTTCCGGGGCTATGTCCGGGATACCGGCCTCTTCGGCAAGGGCACGGACCTGGGCACGGCTTTGGAGCACCTGTGCGCCATGCGGCCCCCGGCTTTGGGCCCGGCCACGACCCTTCTCATCCTCTCGGATACCAAAACCATCGATCTCCCCCGGGCCATCCGGGCCCTGGAGACGGCCAAGAGCCGGGCGGGCAAGGTGCTGTGGCTCAACCCCATCCCTCAGCAGAAGTGGGGCTATATCCACAGTGTTGACCTCATGTCCCAGATCTGCCCCATGGTGCCCTGCAGTACCCTCAACGACCTGGCCCGGGCCTGCCGCCGCCTGATGCAGGGGTGAACGGCGGCCACAAAAATATAACGGCGCTTGCCTTGGCAAGCGCCGCACAGTCTGTCAAAAAGGCCGCGGCCTTTTTTGACGGAGGGAATACGCTTCGGTTGTCCGCCGCAGGCGGCCAATTCGACGCGCGCTCCGCGAGAGCGGATTCTCCGAAGGTTTTTTGACAGTCTCAACGGCGCTTGCTAAGGCAAGCGCCGTATTTTGTTCCCCGGCGCAATACAGCACCGGGACACGGGACGTGGCGGCAGACCGGACCGGCACATTGCCGCTGCAGCTAGGCAAAAAGGCCCAATGCCACGCCGCCGGCCTCCCGGAGGAAATAGTTCAGGCGCAGCAGCGGCAAGCTGGTCCGGGCCGCCACGCCCACAGGGTCAGGGATTCCCGCCTCCCGGGCCAGGGCCTTGGCCCGGTAGAGGTGGTACTCGCTGCTCAAAATGGCAACCCGCTCCGTATTGCCCCCCTCCGCCCGGATGTGTTCCAGGCTGAAGCGGAGGTTTTCCTCCGTGGTGGTGGCCGTCTCCTCCAGAATCAGCCGCTCCGGGCTAACGCCCCGCTCCGTGAGCCAGGCGTACATACACGCGGCCTCGGTGATATCCTCCCCAGGCCCCTGGCCGCCGGAGAGGACGGCCCTGGCCTCCGGATAGGTGTTCAGATAGATCAGTGCGGCGGTGAGCCGGTCCGTGAGGGAGAGGGAGGGCACTGTGCCGTTCACCCCGGCGCCCAGGACGATGACATAGTCCGCCTCGGGGTCTGCGTCCGTCCTGGCCTCCCGGAGTACCGGCAGGCAGAGCAGTCCCAGCCCGATCAGGGCCAGGGCCAGCAGCCCCCAGAGCCCCAGGCGCAGCTTTTTCCGGCCCGCCCGGGCGCAGCGCCACTCCAGGAGGAAAAAGACTCCCAGGGCGGCAAGGCACAGGGCCAGGACGCGGTAGCCCACCAGGGCGAAGGCGAAAAAGGCGGCGGCGAGCATACATACCGCCGCCGCGAAAACTTCCCATCTAGCTTTCATCGGCAAGGGCCTCCCACTGGGCGTAGAGCGCCGTGATTTTCCCGTCCAGCGCCTCCCGCTCCTTTCCCAGCTCCAGGAGCTTTTCATAGTCGGTGGCATGGCGCTCCGTCTCCGCGTCCAGGGCGGCAAGCTCCGCCTCCAGGGTCTGGATCTCCCGTTCCAGGCGGGCCATGCGCTTTTCGGGGTTCGTGCCCTTTTTATCCTTTTTTTGTTTCTCCTTTGCATCC
>CALWOS010000231.1 GCA_944383185.1 uncultured Oscillospiraceae bacterium | reverse complement strand
ATGGCGGACTTTCTGCCCCGGCTGAAGAAGGCCCTGGGGGCCAATGGCCTGCGGTACCACGACGCGGGCAAGCCTGTCTGGAAGATCGGCTGCTGCGGCGGCTCCGGCGGGGACTATCTGGAAGCTGCGCTGCGCTGTGGCTGCGACACCTTTGTCACCGGGGATGTGAAGTATGACCGCTTCCTGGACGCCAAGGCCCTGGGCATCAACCTCATCGACGCCGGGCATTACCCCACGGAACAGGTGGTGGTGCCGGTGTTGCGGGACCTCCTTCGCCTGGATTTCCCGGAGCTGGACGTGTGCCTGAGCGCGGTTCACGGCCAGACGGCGCAATTCTGCTGAAGAAAAACTGGCCCGGCACGTCTTTTTGATCTGCCGGGCGCGTTCTTTTTTTCATATTGCACGGCTTATCCCCATAGGAATGGTAATACCGAACTACCAAAAGGGGGAGTCAGCGTGACAGACAGCAGGATCTATGAGGACATCGCCCAGCGCACCGGCGGCGATATCTACCTGGGGGTGGTGGGACCCGTGCGCACGGGGAAGTCCACCTTTATCAAGCGTTTTATGGAGACGCTGGTGATCCCGAACATCCAGGACGTATACCGCCGGGAGCGGGCCCGGGATGAGCTGCCCCAGAGCGGCTCTGGCAAAACCATTATGACCGCAGAGCCCAAGTTTGTCCCTGAGGAGGCGGCGTCCATCACCCTGGGGGACGGCGCGGCTATGGAAGTACGGCTGATCGACTGTGTGGGCTTCATGGTGCCCGGCGCCGTGGGGCAGTATGAGGACGGGGCGGAGCGCATGGTCACCACGCCCTGGTTCGACCATGAGATCCCCATCTCCCAGGCAGCCGAGCAGGGTACCAGCAAGGTCATCCGGGAGCACTCCACAATCGGCCTGGTGATCACCACGGACGGCAGCTTTGGCGAGCTGCCCCGGGAGGCTTACCGGGAAGGGGAGCGCCGGGCGGTAGAGGAGCTCCGGGAGATCGGCAAGCCCTTTGCCGTGGTGGTGAACTCCGCGCTTCCCGGGGGAGAGAGCTGCGCCGCGGCCTGCCGGGAACTCCAGGAAGAGCTGGCGGTGGAGGCCATTCCGCTGAACTGCGCCCAGCTCACCGAGGAGGACATCAGCGCCTTGCTGCGGAAGATCCTCCTGGAGTTCCCCATGAGCGCTCTGGGCGTGTTCTGGCCTGCCTGGGTGGATGCGCTGCCGGTGGACCACCCCATCCGCGCCGCCCTTTTGGAAGCCCTGCGGAGCCGCTGCCGGGAAGACAGCCGCCTGCGGGATATCTACCCCCTTTTGGAAGCTCTGGGGGAGGAGGAATATGTGGAGCAGGCCCAGCTTTTGGAACTGGATCTGGGCACCGGCGCGGGGAGCATTCGCCTGCGTCTGCCGGACGGACTGTACTACGAGACCATCAGCGACCAGTCCGGCTTCACCATCCGCAACGACGGGGATCTGATGGCCCTGCTCTCGGAGATGCACTCGGCCAAGGAAAAGTACGACCGTATCGCCTCCGCCTTGGATGAGGTGGAGGAAAAAGGGTATGGCATCGTCCTCCCATCCCCGGGGGAGATGGTGCTACAGGAGCCGGAGATCATCCGCCAGGGGGGCAAGTACACTGTGCGCCTCAAGGCCAGCGCCCCATGCATGCACGTCATCCGCACGGATATCGAAACCGCCGTCACCCCCGCTCTGGGAGGGGAGAAGGCCTCCCAGGAGATCATGAATTTCCTGCTCCAGGGCTTCGACGGGGATGTCAACCGGATCTGGGAGTCCAACATTTTCGGGAAATCTCTCTATGACATTGCCGGAGAGGGCCTCATCGGCAAGATCCGCAGCATGTCTCCAGACGCCCAGAACAAACTCCGCAGCGCCCTCCAGCGCATCATCAACGAGGGCAGCGGCGGTCTCATCTGCATCATTCTGTGATACACAAAGAGCCCGGCGCGGACCAGGAAAATGGTTCGCGCCGGGCTCTATTTTTAATGCTTTCAGCCGGAAATCTGCTCAGGGCAGCGGCGGGCGCTTTGCCGGACCACAAGCTCCGGCTCAAACTGGATGGTCTGCTTGGGGAGCGAAGGGTTTTCCAGTTCCAGAAAGGCCCGGGCGCAGGCCTCGTGGCCGATGTTGTAACCGGATTGCCGCACGGTGGTCAGCGGCACCTCCAGCAGATCGGAAAAGGAGATGTCGTCAAAGCCCACAATGGAGAGGTCCCGGCCTGGGAGAAGGGAGAGCTCCCGCAGCCGCTTATACATACCGATGGCCATCATGTCGTTGCCGGAGAACACGGCGGTAAACCCCCTGGCCAGGATCTGGTCCAAAAGGCGGTAGCCGCTGTCCGCGGCGTAATCCCCCTCAAAGACGCCGTTGTCCGGAGGGCGAAGCCCGGCGGCTTCAAAGGCCCATAGGTAACCTGCCAGACGCTGCTGGCTGCTGGCCTGCCCGCTGGGGCCGGTAACACAGGCGATCTTCCGGTGGTTGAGTTCTAAAAGATGGCTGGTGGCCAGATAGCCGCCTTTCCTGTGGTTGAGCAGTACGGCGCTGCGGTTCAGGGAGAGGCTCTGGCGGTCCACCTGGATCACGGGAAAGGGGAGCTGGGTCAAGAGCTGATTGGCCTGTTCATGGGCAGATATAATCAAAATCGCCTTGACGCCAAGCTGGGAAAATGCGCGGATATGCTGGTTGTCCAGCTCCGGCTCACCGCTGTTTGTGGCCAACAGAACTTGATACCCCCGCTGGGCCGCGCAGTCCGTTACCCCTTGGGCGATCTCCCCAAAGAAGAAATCGGAGACGTTGGGGAGGATCAGGCCCATGGTATCTCCGCGGAAAAAACGGCTGTGGCTTCTGGGAGAGGCGTCATAGTGCAGGCGCTGCGCGGCTGCAAGAACCTTTTTGCGGCTCTCTTCCGAGAGGCGGTTGGGTCTGCCGTTGAGAACCAGAGACACGCTGGTGATTGACAGGCCTGTGGCTTCTGCGATGTCTTTCAGTGTCGTGCGCATGACAGCCATCCTTTCTACTCACTTTAAGCATAAGGTAAACTATTTATCAATTATTGTCAAGATAAATTATTTTCAAGATAAAGTTTTTATCATACAATTTATACAATTGCCTTAAGTATATAACAAAAACGGGAGAATCTATTGACAATATGCACAGCCTGTGGTACTTTATGAAATGAGAAACTGAAACTCCTGGTAAAACAGAGGTAAATATTATGTATAAAAACGGTGTTCTGAACAGCAATATCAATCGTGTCCTGGGGGAGCTTGGACATACGGATACCCTTTGCATCGGCGACTGCGGGCTCCCGGTGCCGTCCGGAGTGGAAAAAATTGATCTGGCTCTGCGCCAGGGAGTCCCCGGATTCTGGGATGTGTTTGAAGTTGTCGCCGGGAGTATGAAAGTGGAGTGTGTCACGGCGGCTTCGGAAATGGTGGAACAGAATCCGCAGCTCTGGGCGAGAATTCTGGATTTTTTGGGTGCAGATGTGAAGCGCCGCGTGATTCCCCACAGCCAGCTCAAAGAAGAAAGCGCTGGCTGCAAGGCAGTCATCCGCACCGGGGAAGCAACCCCTTTTGCCAACGTGATTCTCACGGCGGCCTGCATCTTTTAAGGCGTTTGGGAGAACGCGGGGCGGGAACAAGGCCCCGCTTCAAATTCAAACAGAATCAGGAGGAAACAAGATGAAAAGAACCTGGAAAAAGCTGGCCTGCAGCTTGCTGGCTGCTGTGCTGCTCCTGGGCCTGGCCGCCTGCGGCGGCGGCAGCACGGAAACCGAGGCGCCGGCTACCGATGCTCCCGGCTCTGCGGCTCCCGCCACAGACGCGCCGGAGACGGAAGCTCCCGCCGGAGAGACCGAGGATTTCAGCGGCCAGACCCTGACGGTGGCCAACTGGCAGTCCTACGGCACGGACGCGGAGTACGGCGCCGCGGCTTTTGAGGAGCTCTATGGCTGCGAGGTGGAGCATTACTTCATCAGCTCCGTCCCCGAGCTGCTGCAGACCCTGCTCAACGGCGGCATGGACGAGATTGACGTCATCTGCATCAACCCCGTGTACATCCGGGAGTATTTTGCCAACGGCGTCATCGAGCCGGTGGATACCGCCGCTTTGGAGAACTATGCCGATCTGCGCACGGACCTCACGGACGTGGACGATGTGAAGGATGATGAGGGCAATGTTCTGGGCGTGCCCTGGATCTGGGGTACCACGTCCCTGTTCTATAACGCCGATGTGGTCACTGAGGAAATCACCAGCTGGTCCGCCCTGTGGGACGAGCAGTATGCCGGTCAGGTGGGCTTCTTTGACGACCACGAGTCCGCCATCAAGGTCACTGCCATGATGCTGGGCCAGGATCCCTATAACCCCGATATGGCCGCTGTGGAGGAGGAGCTGATCGCCCTCAAGCCCAACGTCCGGACTTACTGGGGTACCTATGATGACTTTGTCCGGGCTTACACCGCCGGCGACATCGTCATCGGTAACGTCTGGGGCAGCATCGCCACCCAGATGAAGGCCGAGGGCTACAACATCCAGTATGTGTACCCTGAAGAGGGGACCGTGGGCTGGTGCGACTACTGGTGCCTGGTTACCGGCAGCGATGAGAAAGACCTTGCCATGAAATGGATCGATTTCTGCACGGGCTCCGATTTCCAGACCGGCCTTGCCACCAACGGCAATCAGGTTTACTGCCCCGCCAACCAGGTTGTTCTGGACTCCCTGGATGACGAGACCAAGCAGAACCTGTGGATCTATCCCAGCGCTCCCGACAACATGTTCCTGTCCCTGCAGATGGATTCCGACACGCTCAACGAGTGGATCAATCTGTGGACCAACGTAAAGGCCTCCGCGTAAGGTTGGCCCGCGGCGGGCGGCCGAATTCCGCTCCTGCCGGAAAAGCCCCTCTGGGCTTTTCCGGCAGTCCCCCGCGTGCTGCTGCGTTGCTGTGCGGGGAAGAACTCTACTCAACTCAGGAAGAAGGGAAGGGTACAGATGAAACATGCCCAAAACCGTCCCTCCAAGCCAAGAGAGCCTGTGCGGGCGCTGATTCTGCCTTCGGCTGCGATGCTGTTGTGCATCAGCCTGATCCCGCTTTTCATGCTCATTGTGTTCAGCTTTGTGGATGGAAACGTGACCACCACAACGGGTATTAGCGGCTTTACACTGAAAAACTTTCTGTCCATTTTCAGCTCCAGCACCGTGCCGTCCTTGCTGTGGAAATCCTTCGGCATTTCTTTCTTGGTGACGGTGCTGTGCATCCTCATTGGCTATCCGGCGGCCTGGGCCATCGCCAAGGTGGTAAAGCCCCGGAACCGCAACATGTTTGTCATGTTGTCCATTGTTCCTGCCCTGGTGAGCCAGCTGCTGCTGATCTACGCTATCATGCAGCTGCTGCAGTCCGGGGGACTGGTGATGAATTTTCTGGAGGCGTTGGGGATCTGTTCCTCTTCAGACTCCATTCTCTATAGCGACACGGCTGTCATCATTGTGCTGGTGTATGAGTATCTGCCGTACATGATTTTGTGCCTTTATTCCTGCCTGGAGAAGATTGACGACAATGTCCTCTCGGCAGCACACACTCTTGGCGCGGGACGGGGCCGTACCTTCCTGGACGTGGTCCTGCCGCAGAGCTTTTCCGGCCTGCTGGCGGGTATCCTGGTGATCTTTATCCCGGTGGCCGGCAGCTTCGTGGAGCCGGATACCGTGGGCGGACCTTACAGCATGATGATAGGCAGCCTCATCAACACGCAGTTCAACACTACGCTGAATATGGGCTATGGCGCGGCACTGAGTTTTGTGCTGCTGGTGCTCATGTCCCTGGCCCTGGCGCTCATCAACGGGGGCATGAAGCTGGCCCAGCGGAAGATAGGAGGCTGATGTGATGGGACGCAACAAACCACAGGGGCGGGGGTTCCGGCTGGCGATGAAAATCTGGCTGGGCGTCACGATGTTCATCCTCTTTTTCCCCATCGCCATCATCATCCTCATGTCCTTTAACACCTCGCGCTACGGTACCTTCCCCTTCGAGTTTACCCTGCAGTGGTATGAAAAGCTCTTTTCCGGATCGGAACTCATCGCCTCCACTATTTTTTCCTTCTGGTTCAGTTTGGCGGTGAGCACGGTCTCCGCCATACTTGGGATCACGGCGTCCCTGGCGCTCCGGCGGCTCTCCCAAAAGTGGAACAAGACCTTTCCAACGCTCATGGATGTGCCGGTGATTGTCCCCTGGCTGGTGCAGGGCGTGTCTCTGCTGCTTCTTTTCAACTGGTTGGGCCTGGGCCGCTCCATCGTGAGCATGTTCCTGGGGAACCTGGTGGCAGTCATGCCGCACTCCTTCCTTTTGACCTATTCCCGGGTCATGACCATGAGTCCTTCTCCCGAGGAGGCGGGGCGCACATTGGGCGCCTCGGGCTTCCGGGTGTTCCGGGATATCACATTCCGAATGATCTTCCCGGCGGTGCTGGCGGGCTGGCTGATGTCCTTCGTGCTGTGCTTCAACTGCTTCTCCCTCCAGTACTACTTGGCGCCCTTTGGCACCTATACGCTGCCCATGCGTATCTTTACCCTCATTCGCTCCGGCTGTGAGCCGGACATCAACGCTGTGGCCACCATCATGTGCGTGGTGACCTTCCTGGCAATACTCCTGCTCAATAAGATCGGCTTCAGCGCTGACCAGCTCTTTGGCCGGGGAAAGAAGGGATCCTGAAATGGCAGAAATCCGCATTGAAAACATCACCAAGACCTTTGGAGAGACCCAGGTCCTGAACAATATTTCCTTCCAGGCGCCGGATGGGCACTTCGTGTCCCTCCTGGGACCCTCCGGCTGCGGCAAAACCACGCTGCTGCGGATCATCGCGGGGCTGGAGTACGCAGACAGCGGCCGGGTGCTGGTAGGGGGGAAGGACATCACCGCTGTGCCCGTGGAAAAGCGCAACATCGGCGTTGTGTTCCAAAACTACGCCCTGATTCCCCATATGACCGTTTTCCACAACATCGCCTACGGCCTGAAACTGCGGAAAATGGACAAGAACGAGATCACCAAGCGCGTCCGGGAGTACATCGCCCTGGTGGGCCTGGAGGGCCTGGAGGACCGGAAAGTGCCGCAGCTCTCCGGCGGCCAGCAGCAGCGCGTGGCCTTGGCACGGGCGCTGATCATCCAGCCGCCCATCCTGCTTCTGGACGAGCCCCTCTCTGCGCTGGACCGGAAGATCCGGGGCGAAATGCAGTATGAGATCCGGCGCATCCAGCGGCAGACGGGGATCACCACGGTCTTTGTCACCCACGACCAGGAAGAGGCCATGACCATGTCCGACGAGATTTTGCTGCTCCACAACGGCAATGTGGAGCAGATGGATACGCCGGAGAAGCTGTACAACAACCCCAGCTCCCTCTACGCCTCCGATTTCTTGGGCAAGGCCAATACCCTGGACGCGGTGCTGGAAGGGGAGAAGGGCGCCTGGCGCGTCACGGGGAACGGTTGGAGTTTCCCGGTTCGGGAAAAGGAGGGCTTTGCCCCGGGCCAAAAGGTCTGCGTGGCCATACGCGGCGAGCAGATCACCATGCACCGCAAGCCGGGGGAAGACTTCTTCCCGGCCAAGGTGGAAAGCGTCATCTTCACCGGTGAGGTCTGCCGGATCCAGGCCGGTCTGGGCGGCGACACCCTGGCCATTGCCTGCATCAATGTGGACGCCGAAGGCCTGCGCCCCGGGGATGAGATTTACCTCCACATCCCCAAGGAGAAGATCCACTACTTCAGCCGCTGAGTCTTTCCCTTTCAGAAAGGAGCGCGCGTTCATGACTTCCCTGAACAAATACTGGAATACGTGGAACCCCAGCGATTTCGCACGGATGGAGCATCTGGCCGCGGGGCTCTCCATTGTCCCGGGGGCCTACTCCGCCGCGGAGAACGCCTACAGCCAGTTCCCCTTTGACAAAAACACCCGGCTCCTGGAACATGAATCCAGCGGGCGCTGGTGCCGGATGCGGGTGACCCATGCCCAGGCGGAGCTGGAGATCGAGTATTGCAAACCGGATCCCTGGACCATGCTCCTGCGCATGACGGATCTGGTGCCGCCCCGGGAGTGGGGCATACGCTTCCACATGCTGGTGTCCATCGGGTATGAGAACCTTCCCGGCGTGGTCAGCCTCTCCGACGGGATGCTCTGCGCCCAGTGGGACTGCTGGCACGCCGCGGCGGCCTTCCTGGAACCCCCTTATGACATCGTCTTGGCGGATACCAGTGCCGCCGTGGGGGACGCCATGGCGGGAAAGGGTTTCAAGAATACCGAGGACCGTTCTGACGCGCCGGCCCGTTGGGGCACCTGCCGCTTTGTACTGGAGCAGTCGCCCCAGGTGTGCGTCGCTGTCTCCATCGCCCATGACGCCGCCTCCGCCCGGGAAAAGGCCCGGACGGCCCTGGAAGGCTTTTCCCGGTGGGACGCCTTGCGCGCCGAGGCTACAGCGGACATGCCCAGGAGCGCCGGCACGGCGTATCCCGGCATGCTGGACGCCGTCCGGGACATCATGGCCTGGAACGACATTTACAGCCCGGTCCTCCATCGGGCTTACACCACCATCTCCCGGCACTGGAACGGGGAGTTTGGCGGTTGGTTCATTTTCTTTTCCGACTGCTGCTATCAGGTCATGCTGAAAGCGGCGGCCGGGGACCTGGAGATGGCCTCCCGCAACCTGGACTATGTGCTCACCGCCGCCACGGCGGAGGGGAACTTTGCCGGGATGCTCTGTGGCTGCCAGAAATGGGTAGACCGCACCCAGCCTCCGGTGCTGGCCTACGCGGTACTCAACTACTGCCTGGCCTCCGGGGACCTCACCGCCGCGGCCCGGGCCTATCCCGCCCTGCGCCGCGCCCAGGCGTGGTATCTCCAAAACCGCCGGGCCGGGGAGCCTATGCTCATTTCCCTGGGCACCGGCAAGACCGGCGCCGGGGATTACCGCGGCACCAAGGTGGCGGCCAAGAACGAGGCCGCCATGGACAACAGCCCCATGTACGACGAGGCGGAATTCGATCCGGAGACAGGCCTTTTGCGGATGTACGATGTGGGCGCCAGCGCCCAGCTGGCCCTGGACTTCCAGTGTACCGCCCGCCTGGCGGAGCTTCTGGACAAGCCCGAGGAGGCCAGGGAGCTGGAGCGCACGGCGGCCGCCATGGCCAAGGATATCAACGCCGTGCTCTGGGACGAGGACCGGGGCATGTACGCAAACCGCGCCCTGAACGGCACGTTCGGCCTTGCCAGCCCCACCAGCTTTTATCCCCTGGCGGCGGGCTGCGCGGATGAGGCGCGTCTGGAGCGCTGCCTGGAAAACATTTTTGACCCGGCGGTGTTCTTCACAGAGTGTCCCCTGATCGCCATCGACGCCAGAAGCGCCGCGGCCCGGGAAAACCGCTATTGGCGGGGCCGCACCTGGGCGCCCCAGTGCTACTGGACCTGGCTGGGCCTCCGGCGCCTGGGACGGGATGCTGAGGCCACACGCCTGGCGGAAGCTTGCCTGAAACACTTTGCCCGGCACTGGAACGGCGAGCGGTTCGCCTATGAAAACTATAACCCCTTTACTGGAGAGGGGAGCGACAGCGTGGATTCCCAGGCCTTTTACAGCTGGACGGCCCTGCTACCCCTCATGTGGACCCAGGAGCAGTTCGGCGCGGACCCCTGGAACGGGCTGTGCCTGGGATTCCCGGATGGCCGGCCTTTCCGTCAGGAGAACCGGTATTTTGCCGGAAAACGCTATTCCGCCTGGAGCGAGAACGGCGTCACCCATCTGGCCCACGCTGGGGGAGAGGTGTTTTCCTCCGATATCCCCACGCGCTTCCGCAAGCTCCGGCTGGAGGAGCACTATGCCTCCGTCACTCTGGATGCCCCGGAAGCGGGAACTGTATCCTTCCCTGGCCGGGAGCCCCGGATGGTCCTTCTGGATGGGGAAGCCGTCCCCGCCTCCGCTGTGGTGTCCGTCCCGGCCGGCGGCCACAGTGTGGAACTTTACGACTGATCCTCTCTTGAAAATACGCCCGGCAAGGAAGGGACATCCCTCCTTGCCGGGCGCATTTGTTTCAGCTTTGCGCCGCCGGGGCCAGGGCGCTGCCTGCGGTGGCCATTTGTTCCGCCGTCAGGTTCCAGTTCACGGCAAGCGCCGCCAGGCGCCCGTCCCAGCACAGCACCCATCCCTGTGCCCCGTCCGCCCCGGGCGGAAGCATGTAGACGGCGTTGGCGCCCCAGGGAGCCGGGTCACTGGAGACCCCGCCCCCACCCAGGAGCTGCCGGAGGCAGAGATCGTAGAGTCCGGGGA
>CALWOS010000230.1 GCA_944383185.1 uncultured Oscillospiraceae bacterium | reverse complement strand
GGCCCTGGAGGCGGAAATTTTCGCCTCCCCCTGGACGGAGGCCCAGCTCTCCGGCTACCTGGAACCGGGCAAGCACCTGTTCCTGGTGGCAGAAGAAGGAGACAGAATAATAGGTTATGTAAACGCTATGACAGTCCTGGACGAGGGCTATATCGGCAATGTGGCCGTTACCCCTGGGCACCGGCGGCAGGGGGTGGGGGACGCCCTTCTCGCCGCGCTTACCGCCCTGGGGCGGGAGCGGGGCCTTGCCTTTCTCACCCTGGAGGTGCGCGAGAGCAATCTCCCGGCCCGGCGGCTTTATGAAAAGCACGGGTTTCGCCCTGCCGGTTGCCGCCGGGGGTATTACAGCCGGCCCCGGGAGGACGCGATTTTGATGACATTGGAGTTTGAACATATATGAAACTGGAACTGCTGAATGCCCCGGCCCTGGCCCGGGCTTATGAGACCGACCTCACCGAAGCCTTCCCGCCGGAGGAGCTCAAGCCCCTCGCCGCCATGGAGGCGCTGCGGCGGAAGGGCTGCTACGACCCTCTTTGCCTCCGAGACGGGGAAGAGGTGCTGGGATACATCCTGCTGTGGCGGCATCCGGCGGCGCCGTATTTCCTCATTGACTACCTGTGTGTCCCCGCCGCCCGGCGGAACGGCGGCATTGGGGCAAAGCTCCTGGAGGCCGCTTTTGCCCACTATCCGCCGGAGACGGTGTTCCTGGGGGAGAGCGAGGCCCCCACGGGAGACTCGGAGCGGGACGGGATGATCCGGCGCCGCCTGGGCTTTTACGCCCGGATGGGGGCGAAGACCTTAAGCTATGACTGCGCGCTCTTCGGCGTGCATTTCAAGACCATTGCCTGGTGCCGGGCGGGGCTCCCCGGAGAGGAGGAGCTGCTGCGGCGGCACCAGGAGATCTACCGTGCCGGGCTGCGCCCGGAGGTCTACCGGGAGTATATCCAGCTTCCGCTGGCCCCCGGGGAGCAGATTCGCCCCCTGGCGCCCTGGAACGAATGAGACCGAAGGAGGCCCAGCGAGAGATATGCTGATCTTATCTGTGGAGTCCACTTGCGACGAGACGGCCGTGGCCGTCACCCGGAACGGCCGGGAGGTCCTCACGGACCAGATTTTTTCCCAGGCGGACCTCCACGCCGTTTACGGCGGTGTGGTGCCGGAAATCGCCTCCCGGAGCCATGTAGAGGTCATCAGCCAGCTGGCGGACCGGGCGCTCCAGGAGGCGGGGGTTTCCCGGGGCGAGCTGGACGCGGTGGCGGTGAGCTATGCCCCGGGCCTTATCGGCGCGGTGCTGGTGGGGGTGAGTTTTGCCAAGAGCGTGGCCTTCGGCCTGGGGATCCCCCTGATCCCGGTGCACCATATCCGGGGCCATATCGCCGCCAATTACATCGCCTACCCGGAGCTGGAGCCGCCCTTTGTGTGCCTGGCCATCTCCGGCGGCAACACCCTGCTGGTGGATGTCCGGGGCTACACGGACATGCGCGTCCTGGGCTGCACCCGGGACGACGCGGCGGGGGAGTGCTTTGACAAGACCGCCCGGGTCCTGGGCCTGGGCTATCCCGGGGGCAAGCCCGTGGACCAGCTCTCCCAGGGGGGCGATGACAAGAAGTATCCCCTCCCCGTGGGCCATGTGGAAGGGCACCCCTACGATTTCAGCTTCTCCGGGCTCAAGACCGCGGTGATCAACCTGGTCCACAACGCGGAGCAAAAAGGGGAGGAGCTGGACAAACCCTCCCTGTGTGCCAGCTTTTCCGCCGCGGTGAGCGAGAGCCTGGTGCCCCGGACCATGGCCGCCTGCCGGGAGCTGGGCTACGGCAAGCTGGTCACCGCCGGGGGCGTGGCGGCCAACTCCCGCATCCGGGCGGATTTCCGCGCCGCGGCGGAGGCGGAGGGCGTGAAGCTCTATGTCCCGCCCCTGAAGCTCTGCGGGGACAACGCCGCCATGATCGGCTGCCAGGGCTACTATGAATATCTGGCGGGGAACACCGCAGGCATGGACCTGAACGCCTATGCCAACAGGGAGCTGTGAAAGATGGGAAAACGCGTTGTCATCACCAACAGTGAACAGGAGACGGAAGCGGCCGGCGCAGCCCTGGCCCGGGAGCTCGCCCCAGGGGACGTTGTGGCCATGTACGGGGACCTGGGGGCAGGGAAAACCGCCTTTGTCCGGGGCATGGCCCGGGGCCTGGGGCTTTCCTGCCATGTCCAGAGCCCCACGTTCACCATCGTAAACGAGTATGAGGGGGACGTGCCTCTTTTCCACTTTGACATGTACCGCCTTTCCGGGGCGGAGGAGCTTTTTGACATCGGCTGGGAGGACTACCTGGACCGGGGCGGCGTCTGCGCCGTGGAGTGGAGCGAGCGGGTGGAGGACGCCTTTGACGGCACGGAGTACACCGTCGCCCTCCGCAAGACCGGCGAGAAAAGCCGGGAAATCACCATCGGGAAAGGAGAGGAAGGGGTATGCTGACCCTTGCCGTGGACACCTCCGCAAAGAGCGTCTCCGCCGCCCTGGTGGAGGACGGGATGCTTTTGGCCCAGTACAGCCAGTGCTGCGGCCTGACCCACAGCCGCACCCTGATGCCCATGGTGGAGGCCCTGCTGCGCAACACCGGGCGGAAGCGGGAAGAACTCTCCCGTCTGGCGGTTTCCGCCGGGCCCGGGAGCTTTACCGGCGTGCGCATCGGCATCGCGGCGGTAAAGGGCCTAGCCTGGGCGCTGGAGAAGCCCGCCGTGGGGGTCTCCACCCTGGAGGCCATGGCCTGGCACGCCCTGGGCCAGCCGGAGGGCACGGTGATCTGCTGTGCCATGGACGCCCGCCGGGGCCAGCTCTACAACGCCCTTTTCGCTTTGCGGGGCGGGCAGCCGGAGCGGCTGACGCCGGACCGGGCCATTTCCCTGGAGGAGCTCGCCCAGGAGGAAAAAATGCGCGCCGGGCGCACATTTGTGGTTGGAGACGGGGCCCGGCTGTGTTATAATGGATTGAGAGAACGCGGCCTTGCCCCCGTGCTGGCGCCGCCGCCCCTGGAACACCAGAGCGCCTGGGGCGTGGCCATGGCGGCGGGGGACAGGCCCGGCACGGACGCCAAGGAGCTGCTGCCGGTGTATCTCCGCCTGTCCCAGGCGGAGCGGGAGCGGCAGGCCAGGCTGCAGAAAAAAGGAGAGAGACTATGAGCCAAGTACACGTTCTGGACCATCCCCTGATCCAGCACAAACTCTCCATCCTCCGGGACGAGGGCACCAGCGTCAAGGAGTTCCGGGAGCTGGTGAGCGAGATCGCCATGCTCATGTGCTATGAGGCCACCCGGGACCTGCCCCTGGAGGAAGTGGAGATCCAGACCCCCGTGGAGAAAGCGGTGGTCCGGCGCATCGCCGGGAAGAAGCTGGCCGTGGTGCCCATCCTCCGGGCGGGCCTGGGCATGGTGGACGGTATGCTCGCGCTGATCCCCAACGCCAAGGTGGGGCACATCGGCCTCTACCGGGATCCCCAGACCCTGGAGCCTGTGGAGTACTACTGCAAGATGCCCCCGGACATCGCCGAGCGGGACGTGATCGTGGTGGACCCCATGCTGGCCACCGGCGGCAGCGCGGCGGCGGCGCTGGGCTTTTTGAAGAAATATGGCTGCCGGCATTTGAAGCTCATGTGCATCATCTCCGCCCCGGAGGGGGTGGAGCGGGTG
>CALWOS010000229.1 GCA_944383185.1 uncultured Oscillospiraceae bacterium | reverse complement strand
ATCATGGCGGTCTTGTACTCCTTGACCTGCGCCAAAAGTGTTTTAATCATATCGTTGCCTCCTGTTTGATTTCATTTTGCAAATTGCAGAGCATCTGGCCCAGATCCTCCTCCAGCCGCTGTGCCGCTGCTCCGGCATTGTCTGAATGATCTTCTGGAAAACGGGTTCCATCCGGACCGCCCACCCAAACATCATTATACGGATTTGCCGTTGAAAGTGAATTTAGAATGCGTTACTATTAGAAAGAAAACCTTACTAATCAAGGAGAAGGGGGACAAAGCTGTGAACACATTTCAGCTCTCCTGTTTTCTGGCGGTTGCGGAGTATTTGAACTTCGCACAGGCAGCGCAGTCGCTCCATGTGACCCATCCGGCGGTCAGCCAGCAGATCCAGTCGTTGGAAAAGGAGCTGAATGTGAAGCTGTTTCAGCGCACTACCCGCTCCGTGAAGCTGACGGAAGAGGGAAAAACATTCCTGAACGACGCCCGGCAGATCGTGGCCATTTCCGAGCGGGCAAAAAAGCGGTTTGACAGCGCCGAGCCCCGGGACATCGAGACTTTGGCCCTGGGCTTTTATAATTTTCCCTGTATGTTTTTGCTGGCAGATGCCTTGGAACAGCTCCGCACAGCCAGGCCGGAACTGCATCCCCGGCTCCAGGTGATCCCGTTCCAGCATATCTACCGGCTGCTGGAGGAGGGGGGTCTGGACGCGGTGGTCGGGTTGAAAGAAACTGCAAATCTCAAAATCAAAGCGCAGTTCAAAGAAATCGTAAAGGTCCCGCTGGTGTGCTTGTGTTCCTGCAAGCACCCGCTGGCAAGCCGGTCCGAGGTCTGCCTGGAAGAATTGCGGAAAGAGAAGCTGGCTCTGTTCACGCCTGCCAAAGCGACCATTCCCAGTGTGAAGATATACGGGGTACTGATCGGGGACCGCCCGCCTTCGGAGTTCTATTTCTGCGAATCGGCGGAGGCGATTACGGTTTTAACGTCAGCAGGGTATGGGGTTTCCGTTCTGCCGGGCTTTCTGGTGCCGGATACGCCGCAGATCGTCAAGATCCCCCTGCGGGATGCAGCGCCTGAATCCTTTGGGATATATTATAAATCCCTGCAGGGGAAGCCGGCGCTGAAAGCGTTCCTGCAGTGCGCCAAGGGCTGTTTTGGCCCGGGAGCTGACGCAGCTTCGCCCATGAAGCTTTCGGGGACGCGGGAGCCCTTCCGGCGGTACCCATGAACGGGTCCGGGAGAAGCGGGCCGTGTAAAATGCCCCCTGACGCGGGAAACCAGGCTGCGTCAAGGGGCGGTGCTGTAGGCGAGCGGCGTCCCCGGCGGGCGCAGGCGCGGCCCGCCGGGGACGGAGGCGGGCCGGCGCGTCCATATAAAAAAGGATATAAAAAGGGAAGCGCCGCGTCGGCGGCGCTTCCCTGCCGGAAGCGTGGAGTTATGGATTTTACAAAAGGCCTTTTCGTACGGGAATACAGGCCGTGGCCGCTTTGCGGGGTGCGGCGTTATTACGCCTTTTCCGCCGGGGAAGAGGGGGAGCTGCCCTCCGACTGGGCCATGTGGGCGCGGATACGCTCCATAAGCATCTCCAGGGCCACGGGGTTGTGCCCGCCCTCGGGGATGATGATGTCCGCGTAGCGCTTGCTGGGTTCCACAAACTGCTCGTGCATGGGTTTGACCGTGGTGAGGTATTGGCTCACGATGCTCTCCAGGCTCCGGCCCCGGTCCCGCACGTCCCGGACGATCCGCCGGAGAATGCGCACGTCCGCGTCCGTATCCACGTAGATTTTAATGTCCATCAGGTCCCGGAGGGCCTTGCTCTGGAAGATGAGGATGCCCTCGATCACCAGCACACGGGCCGGGCGGACGGTGACGGTTTTCTTGGAGCGGTTGTGGACGGTATAGTCGTACACAGGACACTGCACCGCCTTGCCCCGGCGCAGGGCGTTGAGCTGCCGGACCATCAGCGCCGTGTCAAAGGCGTCCGGGTGGTCGTAGTTGAGCTTGGCCCGCTCTTCATAGGGCATGTCGTCGTGGGCCTTGTAGTAGTTGTCATGGTAAATGACGGATACGTCCTGGCCGAACTCCCGCAGGATTTTCCGGGTAATCGTGGTCTTGCCGCTGCCGGTGCCCCCGGCGATACCGATGGTCATCATGTTGCCCATGGGCTCCGCTCCTCTCCCATTTTTGCATTTTTCTTACTATTTTATCACAGCTTTGCCCAGGATGCAATTTGACTTTTCCCCTATGGGCCGGTATAATGGCGCCAAGGACATCAAACTAAATGTCAAAACAAGACCATCCCTGGCTTATTATGATGGAAACAAAACAAAAGGAGGCCATCTTTATGTCGACTCCCCACAACACCGCGCGAAAGGGCGATTTCGCCAAAACGGTCCTGATGCCCGGGGACCCCCTCCGGGCCAAGTTCATTGCCGAGACCTTTCTCACCGCGCCGAAGCTGGTGAACAACGTCAGGGGGGTTCAGGGCTACACGGGCACCTACCAGGACGTGCCTGTATCCGTCATGGCCTCCGGCATGGGCATCCCCTCCATGGCCATCTACTCCCAGGAGCTTTTCCGGGAGTACGACGTGGACAACATTATCCGCATCGGCTCCGCCGGGGCCATCCACCCGGACTTGAAGCTCCGGGACGTGGTGGCGGCCCAGGGGGCCTGCACCAACTCCTCCTTTGCCTCCCAGTACGGCCTGCCGGGCACCTTTGCCCCCATTGCCAGCTACGCTTTGCTGTCCAAGGCGGTGGAAGCGGCGGCGGCCCTGGGCGTCAGCCTGCCTGTGGGCAACGTCTACTCCGCGGACAACTTCTATGACGCCTCCGGCAAGACCAAGGAGTGGGGGAAGATGGGCGTGCTGTGCGTGGAGATGGAGTCTGCCGGTCTCTATACCGTGGCGGCTCTCTGCGGCAAGCGGGCTCTGGCCCTGCTGAGCATTTCCGACCACCTGGTCACCGGCGAGGCGCTCCCCGCCGAGGAGCGCCAGACCAGCTTCACCAACATGATGCGCATCGCCCTGGACACCGCTGTGGCCATGGCTCAGGAAAACTAGGGCGTGCGTCCCGGCGCGGGTGGCAGGCACCACCGTGGGAAAAACTATACATTTTGTGCGCGTGGGCCGTTCCCCGGCCCACGCGCTCGGTTGGATTGTAAGGCCGTGCCGCCGGAGACGGGCAGGTCCATTTTTGCCATGGGGCAGCGCGGCAAAAAAGCGCCTTTTTATTGTAAAAACAAACAAGAATCCATGGAAAAATGAAAAATTTTCTAACAATTAACCAAAGAAAAATGAATTTTCCAATGGACATTCTGCGCATTCTGTGTTATGATAATCAGGCTGATATCGGTGCGGCGGCGCTGCCTTACGGACAAGCGCCGGCGTCTCGAAGTCCCGGCGGAAGCCGGAAGCGTGCCCGGCCCGGGGAGGGTCCGGGCGCGTCCGCATGTTTCCCGGTTTTTCCATGGAGGCAAACAGCAACCAGAAGAGAGAGCGAAATTTAATTTTGAGGTGATGCGCATGTCCTTCCATTTCTACGGCGGCGTGCATCCGGACGACAAAAAGTCGCTGACCAATCAAGCGGCTGTGACCGCGCTGCCCCCGCCGGAGCAGCTTGTGGTCCCCATGTCCCTGCACATCGGCGCGCCCTGTCAGCCCACGGTGGCTGTGGGCGACACAGTGAAAATGGGCCAGAAGATCGGCGACTCCGGCGCGCCGGTGTCCGCCCCCATCCACGCCCCGGTCTCCGGCAAGGTGATCGCCATTGAGCCCCGGCTTCACGCCAACGGTACTATGGTCAATTCCGTGGTCATCGAAAACGACGGCCTGGACACCCCCTGCGAGACCATCGCCCCCCACTCCGAAGAGGAGCTCAGAGACCCCGAGGCCCTGGTGAAGATCATCCGGGAGGCGGGCATTGTGGGCATGGGCGGCGCCACATTCCCAACCGCTTTCAAGATTACCAGCGGCAAGGGCAAGGTGGACACCGTCATCATCAACGGCGCCGAGTGCGAGCCCTACATAACCTCTGACCACCGCACCATGCTGGAGCATCCGGAGGAGCTTCTCAAGGGCATAGAGCTCATTATCCGGGCCTGCGGCGTGGAGAAGGCCACCCTGGCCATTGAGACCAACAAGCAGGACGCCATCGACCTTCTCCAGTCCAAGGATCCCGCCAAGTACGGCGTGGAGATCCTCCCCCTGCGCTGCCGCTACCCCCAGGGCGCGGAAAAACAGCTGATCCAGACCGTTACCGGGCGGGAAGTTCCCCCGGGCGGCCTGCCCGCGGCGGTGGGCTGCGCGGTGTTCAATACCTTCACCGCCTACAGCGTCTACCGGGCCTGCTATGAGGGTATGCCCGCCATTGAGCGCGTGGTCACCGTCTCCGGCAGCGCCGTGCAGGAGCCCAAGAACCTTCTGGTCCGGGTGGGCACGCCTCTGGGCTATATCTTCGAGCACTGCGGCGGTTTCCGGAAGGACCCGGACAAGATTCTCATGGGCGGTCCCATGATGGGCAACGCCATGCACAGCCTCAATGTGGGAACGATCAAAGGCACCAACGCCCTTCTGGCCTTCTGCGAGGACGAGGACAAGACCGTCAAGAACCCCACCTGCATCCGCTGCGGCCGCTGCGCCGAGGCATGTCCCATGCACCTGCTGCCCATGTACCTCTATCTGTTCGAGCGGCATGACGACTATGCCAATATGGACAAGTACCACATCATGGACTGCATCGAGTGCGGCGCGTGCACCTACAGCTGCCCCGGGCGGTTGCATCTGACCCACTCCTGCCGTACCGGCAAGGCCAAGATGACCGCCAAACGCAACGCGGAAAAGGCCGCTGCCGAGGCCGCCAAGGCCAAGGCGGAAGCGGAAAAGGCCGCCCAAGGGGCCGGGAAGGAGGGAAAGTAAGCCATGGAACTGAACAAGAAACTGGTGGTATCCTCCTCTCCCCACATCCGCAATCCGGAGGACACCCGCAGCACCATGCTGGACGTGATCATCGCCATGGTTCCCGCCCTGGGCGTGGCCATCTATGTCTTCGGGCTCCAGGCCCTGGCGCTGGTCCTGGTCTCTGTGGCCGCCAGCGTGTTCTTCGAGTGGGCTTACCGCAAGATCATGAAGAAGGACAGCTCCATCGGGGACCTGTCCGCGGTGGTTACCGGCATGCTCCTTGCCTTCTGTATGCCGGCCAACGCCCCGCTGTGGCTGCCGATCCCCGGCGCTTTTTTCGCCATCGTCATTGTCAAGCAGCTCTACGGCGGTATTGGCAAGAACTTTGTGAACCCCGCCCTGGCCGGGCGCGCGTTCCTCTTCTCCTGGCCGGTGCTGATGAACACCTTTGCCGCCCCCTTCGGCTATGAGAGTATCCTGAACATTGGCGCGGACGCGGTCACCGCGGCCACGCCCATGGGCAGCCTCCACGCCGGCACCCTCCCCGAGGACAGCCTGGTGAACATGTTCCTGGGCTTCATCGGCGGCAGCCTGGGCGAAGTGAGCGCCCTGGCCCTTTTGGTGGGCGGCGCTTACCTGGTGCTCCGGAAGGTCATCTCCCTGCGCATCCCGGTGAGCTATCTGGCCACCGTGGCGGTGATCACCGTCATCTTCCCCAAGAACGGCTGCGACAACCTCCAGTGGATGGCCTATAACCTCCTGGGCGGCGGGCTCATGCTGGGCGCCATCTTCATGGCCACGGATTATGCCACCAGCCCCGTCACCAAGAAGGGCCAGATCGTCTACGGCATCGGCTGCGGAGCGCTGACCGTGTTCATCCGCTATTTCGGTTCCTATGTGGAGGGCGTGAGCTACGCCATCCTCATCATGAACGTGTGCGTCTGGCTCATTGACAAGGTCACCCTGCCCCGGCAGTTCGGCGTCTCCAAGGAGGACCGGCGCCGTGCCAAGGAGCAGGAGAAGGAAGCCAAGAAAAAGGCGAAGGAGGTGGCTGCGCAATGACACAGACTGCGAAAAACCCCAATTCCACCGCGCGGCTTATTATCGTCCTGTTCCTCATCTCCGCCATCACCGCCCTGGCCCTGGGCCTGGTGAACTATGTCACCGCGCCCCGGATCGCCGCCATCGAGGCGGAAAAGTCCCGTGCCGCCATGGAGGAAGTCCTCCCGGCGGAAAGCTATGAGGAAGTGAGTTATACCGGCGGCGACAGCATGGTCACAGCGGTATACCGGGCCGGGGACGCCGGCTATGTGGTGGAGGTCGCGCCCTCCGGCTTCGGCGGCGCCATCAACATGATGGTGGGCGTGGACACCAGCGGCACGGTCACCGGCGTTTCCATCGTCAGCCATGAGGAGACCAGCGGCCTGGGCGCCAACGCCACCAGGGAGGAGTTCCGCAGCCAGTTTGTGGGCGCGACGGGCTCTGTGGCCGTCACCAAGGACGGCGGCACCATCGACGCCCTCACCGGCGCCACTGTCACCTCCCGCGCTGTTTCCAACGGTGTGAACGCGGCGCTCAATGCCGTGGCCAGTTTGGGTTAAGGAGGGGGGACACGTCATGAATGTGAAAAAGCAATTCAAAGAAGGGCTCATTACCCAGAACCCTGTGCTGGTACAGCTGCTGGGCATGTGCTCTACCATGGCGATCACCACCACGCTCTTCAACGGTATCGGCATGGGCATCTCCGTCACGGTCATCCTCACCTGCTGCAACATCGTCATCTCTCTGCTGCGGAAGGTGATCCCCTCCAAGATCCGCATCGCCGCCTATGTGGTGGTCATCGCGGGCTTCGTTACCATCGTGGACCTGCTCATCCAGGCGTATCTGCCGGATCTGAGCAGCTCCCTGGGCGTATTTATCCCGCTGATCGTGGTCAACTGCATCATCCTGGGCCGGGCGGAAGCCTTCTCCTCCAAGAACGGCGTGGCCGCCTCCGCGCTGGACGGCATTTTCCAGGGCATCGGCTACACCTGGGTTCTGGTGGTGATGAGCGTGGTCCGGGAATTCCTGGGCAGCGGCTCCTTCGGCGGCGGCATCCTCAACGGCGGCGCCGGCATCCAGATTTTCCCCAGCGAATACGGCGCCATGCTGCTGGTCCTGCCCTTCGGCGGCTTCCTGATGTTGGGCAGCCTCATCGCCCTGGTCCAGTGGGCCCTGCGGCGGTCTGAGGAGAAAAAGAACCAGGAGGTGGCGAAATAATGGATCTCACCCAAATTTTTTCCATCGCCCTGGGCGCCATTTTGGTGGAAAACTTTATCCTGGTGCAGTTTTTGGGCATCTGCCCCTTTATGGGCGTTTCCAAGAAGATGGACACCGCCACCGGCATGGGCCTCGCGGTCACCTTTGTTATGGGCCTGGCGTCCATTTTCTGCTGGCTGGTCAATGAGTACCTGCTGGTGCCCCTGGGGCTGGAGTACCTCCAGACCCTGGCCTATATCCTGGTCATCGCCTCCCTGGTGCAGTTTGTGGAGATGTTCCTCCAGAAGTCCATGCCCGCCCTCTATGAGGCCCTGGGCATCTACCTGCCCCTCATCACCACCAACTGCGCGGTGCTGGGCGTGGCGCTGCTGAACACCCAGAACGGCTACAACTTCATTGAGAGCGTGGTGTACGGCATCACCGGCGGCCTGGGCTTTATGCTGGCCATTGTGCTCTTCGCCAGTGTGCGGGAACGGCTGGAGTATGCGGAGTATCCCAAGGCTTTCGAGGGCTTCCCCGTCGCCCTGGTCTCCGCCGGGCTCATCGGCCTGGGCTTCGTGGGCTTCAGGGGACTGAAGATCTGGTAAGGGGGACGGAAGCGACATGATTAATGTAATTTACGCCGTGGTGGTGCTGGGCGCCCTGGCCATTGTGTTCGGCGCGGTTCTGGCCGTCGCTGCGAAGAAATTCGCCGTGGAAGTGGACGAGCGGCAGGAGGCCATCCTGGGCGTGCTCCCCGGGGCCAACTGCGGCGGCTGCGGCTTCCCCGGCTGCAGCGGCTACGCTGCCGCCGTGGTGAAGGGCGAGGCCGCCACCAACTGCTGCGCCGCAGGGGGCAGCGAGGTGGCCGCCAAGATCGCCGAGATCATGGGAGTGGAGGCCCAGGATACCGAGCGCTGCGTGGCCCTGGTGAAATGCTCCGGCTTCACCGGCCATGCCCAGAAGAAGTTTGACTACAGCGGCATCAGCGACTGCGTGGCCGCCATGCGCCTGGGCGGCGGGCAGGGTCCCAACGAGTGTCCCCACGGCTGCCTGGGCTTCGGTACCTGCGTGGCCGCCTGCCCCTTTGACGCCATCCACATCAAGGACGGCGTGGCCCGGGTGGACCACGAGAAGTGCGTCGGCTGCATGACCTGCGCCGCCGCCTGCCCCAAGCACATCATCG
>CALWOS010000228.1 GCA_944383185.1 uncultured Oscillospiraceae bacterium | reverse complement strand
GGGTTTCCAGATCCCAGTCCCCGCCCGCTTCCCGGACTTCCCCGGAGAGGATGGCCTCCGGCTGGAGCTGGGCGGTGCGGCGGCGGAAGAGCTCCCAGAAAAGGCGGAAGTTTTCCGCCACTCTGGTACTGCGGAGATACTGCCCCGGCAGCGTGCCGTCCGGGTCGAGGCCCAGGGCCTCCAGGGTCAGGAGCATCTGGGAGAGGTCCTCCCAGCCCCGGGCGGTGACAAAGTCCCCGCCGGCGGCGTCCACGGCATAGAAGTCCTCCGGACGCAGGGTCAGGTATGCCAGGATCGCGGGGTGTACGCCGGCTTCCAGAGCGTAGCGCCGCCAGACATCGAGGTCCGGCTCGATTTCCAGGAGCTTTACCCGGTCCAGGGTGACGGTGTCCAGCTCCCGGGCGGAGCGGTTGTAACGCACGGGGTTCCCCGCCGCAGCCACCATCCAGCCCTCGGGGAGCCTGTGGCTGCCGAAACTCTTGTACTGGAGGAACTGGAGCAGGGCGGGCTGGAGGGTCTCGGACACGCAGTTGATCTCGTCCAGGAAGAGGATGCCGCCCTTGCAGCCTGTGGCCTCCTGCTGGGCGTACACCGCGGCGATGATCTCGCTCATGGTGTACGCCGTCACGGTGTATTCCTTCCCGCCAAAGCTGCGCTGCACCATCCGGGGCAGCCCCAGGGCGCTCTGGCGGGTGTGGTGGGTCATGGTGTAGCTCACCAGCCCCGCGCCGCACTCCCGAGCCACCTGGGCCATGGCGGCGGTTTTGCCAATGCCCGGCGGGCCCATCAGGAGCACCGGGCGCTGGGCGGGGAGGGGGATGCGGAACGCGCCGGTCTCCGTCCGGGCGCTGTAAGCCAGGAAGGTCTGCTGCACTTGGTTTTTAGCCTGCACAATATTCATGGTCCGATCCTTTCGGCGCCGGGGCGTCCAGCACCAGTTTTCCCGCCCAGGGAGGCAGGTCGATGTCGTCATAGCGGTGTTCCAGGAACACGAAAAGGGCCTCATAGTCCGGCGGCTTTTCCGGGAAGACGCCGTAACCGTCGGTGAAGTAGAGCAGGCCCTTCAGCCGGGGCAGCTCCCCCTGTTCCCGGAGGGCGTCCACATACCGGAAAGCGGGGCGAAAATCCGTTCCCCCCAGGCCGGTAATGGAGAGGGTTTCCATATAATGTTCCAGTTCTCCCAGGGAGGTGATGCGGTCACAGCGCTGTACGGCGCAGTCGCACTGGAGGATGCGCAGGTCGAAGCGCCGGAAAAAGAGCTCCTGTTCTTCCAGAAGGTCCCGGGTGCGTTCCAGAAACATCTGGGTCAGGGTGTGGGAGCAGGACTGGCTTGTGTCAATGACAATGACCAGCTCCTCCAGCCGTCGCTCCTCCCGGTATTCCAGGGGCTCGATGAGGGGCACGTCCCCGTAGAGGGAGAGGCCCAGGAAATATGTCCCATAGTCGAACTGATCCCAGTCTGTCCGGGGCACCTCCCGCATTTCTGCAAAGCGCCGGAGATAGTCCCCGTAGACCCAGGGGCGGGCCGCCCCCAGGCGCACCTCCTGCTTCCGGGCGGCAGAGCCCATGCCGGAACGGAGCGTGTGGTCTCCGTGGCCCCCTTTCCGGGGCAGCGCCGCGGCGGCGCGCTTCCAGGCCCGGGCGGGGCTGTCCCCCTCGTCCCCGCCCCCTGTGGCCCGGGCCTGGAGCTCTGCCTCCCGGGCTCTGGCCCAAAGGCTGTGGCTGTCCCGGCGGAGGGCGGCGGCGTCCCCCTTCCACTGGGGCAGGAGCGCCAGCAGCGTCCCCACGCCGGGGGGCGCGTCTCCCAGAAGGGCGCGGAGGGCGTCCAGAGCGGCGTCGGATTCATAGAGCTCCGGCGCCAGTTCCCGGGCCAGGAGCTCCGCCGCCGCGTCGCAGGCCAGATCCTGCCGCGCACCCTGTTCCCCGCCCCTGGGGAGCAGGGGATGGCCCAGGAGGCAATGGCACGCGCTGTGGAGCAAAAGCCGCTCCGCCTCTTGCGGGTCACGGAAAAACAGGTCGGAAAACCATGCCGGGTCAAAGGCAAAAACCGCCAGATCCGTCCCTGCCCCGCCGGGAAACTCTGCTTCAGGCCGGGGCGCGAGGCGGCCCAGAGGTAGCGCCAGGAACCGGCACCTGCGGTAAAGCCGGTCCCGGCAGATGTCAAAGCATTCTCCCGCTCCCGCGGGATCCACGGCGGGGCTCAAGCGTCTTCCCGGCGCTCCGGGACACGGCCCATGGCCAGCATGTATTCGTCATAGCGGAGGGCGCGGTCAATACAGCCGTCCGGGGTGAGCTCGATGATCCGGTTGGCCACGGACTGGGTGAGCTGGTGGTCGTGGCTGGAGAAGATGATGTTGTAGGGGAAGGCCTCCATGCCGTTGTTGAGCGCGGCGATGCTCTCCAGGTCAAGGTGGTTGGTGGGCTGGTCGAAGAGCAGCACATTGGCGCCGGAGAGCATCATCTTCGAGAGCATGCAGCGCACCTTCTCCCCGCCGGAGAGGACGCTCACCTTCTTATACACCTCGTCGCCGGAGAAGAGCATCCGCCCCAGGAAGGTGCGCAGATAGCTCTCCCGCTTGTCCGTGGAGAACTGGCGCATCCAGTCGATGAGGTCATAGTCGCAGTTTTCAAAGTAGCGGTTGTGGTCCTTGGGGAAGTAGGCCTGGGTGGTGGAGACGCCCCACTTGATCTCCCCCTCGTCGGGCTCGATCTCCCCGGCCAGGAGCTGGAACATGGTGGTGACGGCGATTTCGTTTTCCCCGATGAGGGCGATCTTGTCCTCCTTGCCCATGATGAAGCTCACGTTGTTGATGAGTTTTACCCCGTCCACGGTCTTGCTCACGTTGGTGACGAAGAGCCGGTCCTTCCCCGGCTCCCGGCTGGCCTGGAAGCCCACCCAGGGATAGCGCCGGGAGGAGGCGGGGAGTTCCTCCACCGTGAGCTTGTCCAGGAGCTTTTTCCGGCTGGTGGCTTGGCGGGACTTGGATTTGTTGGCGGAAAAGCGGGCGATGAAGTTCTGGAGCTCCGCGATCTTCTGCTGGGCCTTCTTGTTCTGGTCCCGGACCAGTTTCTGGATCAGCTGAGAGGAGTCGTACCAGAAGTCGTAGTTGCCCACATACATCTTGATCTTCCCATAATCGATGTCCACAATATGGGTGCACACGGTGTTGAGGAAGTAGCGGTCATGGCTCACCACCAGCACCGTGCCGGCGTAGTCCAGGAGGAAATCCTCCAGCCAGACCACGCTGGCAAGGTCCAGGTTATTGGTAGGCTCATCCAGAAGCACGATATCCGGCGCGCCGAAGAGGGCCTGGGCCAGAAGGACTTTCACCTTCTGCCGGGGATCCATGTCGGCCATGCGGACCTGATGGAACTCCGGGGGGATGCCGAGGCCCTGCAAGAGGCGGGACGCGTCGCTCTCGGCCTCCCAGCCTCCCAGCTCGGCGAACTCCTCCTCCAGCTCCGCGGCGCGGAGGCCGTCGGCGTCGGTAAAGTCCTCCTTTTCATAGATGGCGTCCTTTTCCCTGCCGCAGTCGTAAAGGCGCTGGTTGCCCATGATGACCGTGTCCAAAACGCTGTAGGCGTCGTACATGCCCTGGTTTTGCTTGAGGACGGACATGCGGCACTTGGGGTCTATGGTCACGTGCCCTGTGGTGGGCTCGATTTCTCCGGAGAGGATTTTCAGAAAGGTGGATTTTCCCGCGCCGTTGGCGCCGATGATGCCGTAGCAGTTGCCGGGCGTGAACTGGAGGTCCACCTTGGAAAAAAGGGGCGTTCCCCCGTATTGCAAGCTGATGTTTTCTGTGGTGATCATGGGACATTTCTCCTGTATATGGGTATTTCTCAAACAGCATACCACAAGCGGGGAACTTCCGCCAGAGGTTTGCGTCTCTTTTTACGCAAAAGCCCTTGACTTTCCACCAGAGGAAAGGCTTATAATAGGAATTGGAACCGGCGGCGTGGCTGTTTTGCCTGCTCCGCTTGCAAGAAATGAGGAGGGAAACGCGCATGATCCTGGTAAACATTGACCACATCCCGGGCAAGAACTTGGAAGCCCTGGGCCTGGTGAAGGGCAGCACGGTCCAGAGCCGGAACTTTGGGCGGGACCTGGGCGCCGGGTTCAAGACACTGGTGGGCGGGGAGATCAAAGCCTACTCGGAGCTCATCGGCGAGGCGCGGGCCATCGCCACCGAACGCATGGTGGCGGAAGCGGAAGCCCTGGGGGCCGACGCGGTGATCAACATCCGGTATGGCTCCGCTTCCGTCATGCAGGGCGCGGCGGAGATCCTGGCCTACGGTACGGCGGTACGCTTTCAATAAACGACCGGAGGGAGGGCGCGGTATGGAGGTCTGGATATGCTGGGGTGCGGCCGCTGGGCTGCTTGCCCTTTCCGTGGCGCTGCTGATGGGGAAGGGAAGCTTCCTGATTGCGGGATATAATACCGCCAGCCAGGAGGAAAAGCGCCGCTACGACAAGAAAAAACTCTGCCGCACGGTGGGAGGCGGTATGGGCGTTTTGGCCGTGATGCTGGGGATCGCGGCGTTTTACCGGTTTGCTTTGCCCGCCGCCGTCTCCTGGATCCTTCCCTGGGGCCTGCTGGGGACGCTGGCTGTCGTGCTGGCCCTGTCCTGCACGGTATGCCGAAGGCCGGACGGCGGCAAAGAACCATAAAAACTGCGCCCTCCCGCGCCGAAAAAAGGCGCGGGAGGGCGCTTTTCCCTTCTTGTGTCATGCAGCTTTGCGAAGGCGGAAAACTGCCTGGGCTTATGCGGCCTGCTTCTGCTTGCGCAGGGCGCGCTGGTCCAAAATGGTGTTGAGACTTAAGCCCGCGGCGGCCAGGACGCCGCCCACCAGGTTTTCCATGGGAAAGCTCCCCGTGAGCGCGGCGTCCAGGAGGATGCCGGTAAAGATCTGCCCGGAGAAAAGGATCAGCGTCAGGATGAACGCGGGGATGCGGGGAGTGAGGATGGTGCTCAGCGTGACGGTGACGTTTCCCATGAGCCCGCCGCAATAGATCCAACTCTTTCGGGACACCGCGGAGGGCAGGGAAGCGGCCCCGCTGGGCAGCATGCACAGCATCACCGCCAGGGACACGCCCAAGCCCACCACATAGTTGTACCAGGTGCTGTAGGGCGTGCCCTTCCGGGCGGCCAGCTCCGCGTTGAAGCACCGGGACACCACAATGGACACCCCGGCGAGAAAGGCCAACAGCACCGGCACCAGGGAGAAGGCGCTGCCGGACACCATGTAGGCGATGCCGGCGCAGGCAAAGGCTAGGCCAATGAGTTTGTTGCGGTTGAAGGGCTTTTTGGGCAGCTCAAAAAGACCGAACTGGTCCACCAGCAGGCTCGTGACCGTCTGGCCCAGGAGCCCCAGGGCCACAATGGCGGAGACGCTGATGTGCCCATAGGGCGCGGCGGAGCAGACCACCGTTACCACGCCCACGGCGCCGCCCAGATAGCAGCGCCAGGGCACGCCATGCACAGACAGCACCCGCACCCGGCGCAGCAGCACGTACAGCGTGATGGGCACAAGGCCGATGGCGTGGATCATGGCCGTGGCGCTGTATAGATCGTAAAAGTTTTTCAACTCCCCATTGACTACGTTCATCACCGAGGAGAGGGACGCCGTGACCAGGGCAAGAAGATAGTACAACATAACTGAGACCTCCATTTTCCGGCCACTATGGTAACAGAGGCCCTTGACAAATACTATGACATATGTCATCTTTTTTTGGGGAGGCGAGCACAATGGAGCGAAAAAAACTCTCCGCCGGAGAGCTGGCCCTTCTCAACGGGACAGGGTTGGAGGATGTCCGCCTGCCGGGCCTGTGCGCGGCGGAGTTTCAGAAAGAGGAGTTCCTGTGTACCGCGGGCAGCCCCATGCCCGCGGTGATGCTTCTGGCCGAGGGCGTGTGCACTTCCTGCTTCCAGGCGGAAAACGGCAGGCGGCTGCTTCTGGGCTTTTCCCGGCCCGGGGATATCCTGGGGGACCTGGAACTGCTGAGTCAGGAGGCCCGGGCCAATACCAGCGTTCAGGCGGTGAGCCGGGTCCGGTGCGTCTATATCCCCTTTGAGATCAACCGGGAGGCGCTTTTGGAGCAGCCCCGCTTTCTCCGGTACGCGGCCCGGACCGTGGCGGAAAAGTTCCGCCAGGACACCCGGTCCTGCGCCAACAACATCCTCTACGATCTGGAGACCCGCCTGTGCGGCTACATCGCCGTGACCCGGCGGGGAACGGTCTGGGAGGAAAAGCTCACCCAGACCGCGGAACTTCTGGGCACCAGCTACCGGCACCTCCTGCGGACTCTGGACGCCCTGACAGCCCAGGGGATCCTGAAAAAAAGAAGCCGCGGCTTCTCCGTAACGGATCTGCCGCGGCTTCTGGAAAAGGGAGGGGCGCTTTACCAGGACGCCAGCTCGTTGCCCTGAGCGTCACGGAAGGTGCAGCTCCAGGGCGTCTCTGTGTCCTGGATGGGGACGATGAAAAAGACCTCCCCCTCCTCCAGGGGGATGACCTGCTCCGTTTCCCCCTGGGTCAGGACCATTTCCGCAACACCCTCCGTCCAGGAATAGGCCAGGAGGTAAGACTGCGGGGGCGGAGCGTCCGCATCGCTGGAAGCGGGCGTGTAAAGGACGGCCTGGGACTGCGGGCCCTGGGCCGTGGTCTCGGTGGTCTCAAATACCCGGCGCGCGGCATAGGTGCCGTCCTCATTGATGCCGTACACCGCAAAGCCGTAGGGATAATTCACCTGCTCCTCGGTCAGGCGGTAGAGGGCAAAGCACAGCCCGTCCGCCTCCTGCGTTGCCTCTAACGCCAGGGGCGTGCTCAGATTCCAGACGATATTCGCCTCGATGTCTGTCTCATTCTCGATCTTTGGGCTGCGGAAGCCGAAGAGGATCAGCACGACGATGGTGACAATGGCCAGGATGATCAGAGGTTTGGTGAGAAGGGGGACGCGCTGGTATTCCTTATGCATCAGTGGCACTCTCCTTTTCTCTCGCGTATGAGCAGGGCGGATTTTTTTCCGAGCGTCCGGCAGGCAGAAGCCAGGGCAAACGCCGGCAGAGGACTTCGGCCATGGGAATGGCCAGGAGCACGGAAGCCGCGTCCTTGATCCAGAAGGGCAGGGAAATGGCCACCGCGCTCTCCCACAGCGCGGCGGCATCCCGGAACGGGGCGCCCCGGAGAACGGTATACTGCGCGACGCCCAGGAAGTGGCAGGCCGCAAGGCCCAGCAGCCCCAGAAGGCAGGACAAGGGCTTGGTGTGCCGCCGCCCAGCGCCAGCCAGAGCCGCCAGGATCAGGAAGCCCCAGAGGAAGCCGCCGGATGGACCCAGAAGCACGTCCGGCCCGCCCCGGAAGCCCGCGAACACAGGAAAACCACACAGGCCCAGAGCAAGGTAGGCGAGAACCGCCGCCGCGCCCGGCAGGGGGCCCAGCACGCAGCCGCACAGGGCTACGGCAAAGGTCTGCAGCGTCAACGCCACGCCCCCGGGCAGGGGGACGGAGAGCTGCGCCAGCACAGCGGTGAGGGCAGCCATGGTTCCGACATGGGTGAGAAGCCGCGTTTTCTGGTGATGCATGACGAATGCTTCCTTTCCCACGGCAAAATATGCCGCTTAAGGAAATGATATCACAAGGCAGTCCCAGCCGTCAACTGGCGGGGACTGCCGGAATATGCCGCGGATTTTGCGCCGGCGGAGCGCAAAGGTCCGCGTGCCGCGCGGTATATGCCTTGCGAGTCATGGATTGGCGTGGTATTTTCATCACGCGGGGATGCCGAGACTTGTCCTGCCTGGGGCTGCCTACAGCCCCGGATCCACCTGCTCCAGATGGCTCAGAGAGAGCTCATAGGCCGTTTTTTCCAGAGCCACGCCGTCCATCGTTTTCAGGTATACCCGGCTCTGAAGCCGCCCTTCCAGGGACACGCCGTCCCCCACGTGGAGGGCGGAAGCCGCGTGGGCCTGGGCGCCCCAGGCGATGCAGGGGATATAGTCGCTCCGGCCATAGCGCCGGTTGACCGCCACCATCAGGTCGCTGATCTCCCTGCCCATGGGAGTTTGGCGAAGAGTAGGCGGCTTGCACAGAGTCCCACGGAGCCGGACGAGATTCTCGTCCTCTCCGGAAGCAAAGGCAAGTTCCCGGGCAAAAACCGAGATTACCAGCCGGGCGCCAACGCCGCTTTTGTTGTTGAAGCTGCGTACCTGCCCCAACACCCGCAGTTTCTCCGCCGGTTCCACTTCCAGCTCTTCCAGCAGCCGTTTTCGGGCCAGGATATTCAGCACGTCCGTCGCCCCTGACAGGCGCTGAACCTCCAGGGGGAATATGTAAAAGTCCTCCTCCCGGTTCCGGTGAGAGAGGCGGGGTGGGGCGGCCACGCTGCCGCAGAGAAGAATCTGGTTGTTGGTGCCGGTCAGTTCCGTCATGACGTTCACCTCGTGGTATGGATTACCACAGTCTATGAACCGGCGGCTGCGCTTATGCCCTTGCGCCGGGCGCCGCGCTATGGTAAAATGAAAACAACAACCAAAGGAAGGGAGCGGAAGGAATGTTGGAGCTTTTTCAGATCCTCAGCCGCTGCGACCATACCCTCCTGCGGCCGGAGGCCACCATGGACGCAGTCATGACGCTGTGTGACGAGGCGGTGGAATTCGGCTGTGCCAGCGTGTGCATTCCCCCCAGCCACGTGGCAGGCGCCAGCCGATATCTGGAGGGACGTCTGCCGGTGTGCACGGTGATCGGATTTCCCAACGGCTACAGCACCACCGCTGTGAAGGTCCTGGAGGCGGAGAACGCCATCGCCAACGGCGCGCAGGAACTGGATATGGTGGTCAACCTGGGCATGGTAAAGGACGCCGCCTTTGACGACGTCCTGGACGAGATCCGCAAGATACGGGCCGCTACCACGGGGAAAATTCTGAAGGTCATCATCGAGACCTGCCTCTTGACGGAGGAAGAGAAGCGCCGGCTGTGCCAGGTGGTCTCCCGCTCCGGGGCGGACTTTATCAAGACTTCCACGGGCTTTTCCACCGGCGGGGCGACGGTGGAGGATGTGGCGCTCCTGCGGGCGCA
>CALWOS010000227.1 GCA_944383185.1 uncultured Oscillospiraceae bacterium | reverse complement strand
CTGGCCATCCTGGACGTGATGCTGCCGGACCTGGACGGGTTCACGCTGTGCCAGCGGCTCCGGGAGAAGTACCTCTTCCCCATCGTCATGCTCACGGCCAAGGTGGAGGACATGGACAAGATCACCGGCCTCACCCTGGGGGCGGACGACTACATCACCAAGCCCTTCAACCCCCTGGAGCTGGTGGCCCGGGTCAAGACCCAGCTCCGGCGCTACACCCGCTACAACCCCGGGGAGGCAGCCCGGCGGGAGCCGGAAGAATACGACATCCGGGGCCTGGAGATCTCCAGGGCCACCCACAGGTGCACCCTCTATGGAAAAGAGCTGAACCTGACGCCCCTGGAGTTTTCCATCCTCTGGCACCTCTGCGCCCACAGGGGGCGGGTGGTGTCCAGCGAGGAACTCTTTGAGGCCGTATGGGGCGAGCGTTACCTGGACAGCAACAACACCGTCATGAGCCATATCGCCCGGCTCCGGGAAAAGCTGGGAGAGACCAGCCGCAAGCCCAAGTTCATCAAAACCGTCTGGGGGGTGGGCTATACCATTGAATAACGGAAATTCCAACCCCGCGGACCGGGAGGCCCTTACTCGCCGGGACAGCCGCAACCGGGCCCTGTGGAGCTGGGGCGGCTATCTTTTGACCCTGGTGGCCTGGGCTGGGGCCGTAATTGCCCTTGCTTTTTTGGGGCTGCTCGTCTGTTCCAGCATCAACTGGTTTGCGGGCAGCCTGCTCTACCGCCTCCTCACTTGGGTCCGGGACATCGTAGTGCTGGTGGGCGGCCTGGCGGTCCTTGCCGGCTGGGTGGCCATCAGCTATTTCTTCATCGCCCGGCCGGAGCGCCGGGTGGACGCCCTCACCGCCGCGGCGGCCAAACTGGCCCGGCCGGACGACACGCCCATCACCCTGCCCCGGGGGCTGGAGGAGGCGGAGGTGCAGCTCAACCTGGCACGGGAGCAGGCCCTCCGGGACGCCCAGGCAGCCCGGGAGGCGGAGCAGCGGAAAAACGATCTGGTGGTCTATCTGGCCCACGACCTGAAAACGCCCCTCACCAGCGTCATCGGCTACCTCACCCTCCTGCGGGACGAACCGGACCTCTCCCCGGAGGCCCGGGCCCGGTACACCGGCGTGGCCCTGGACAAGGCCGAGCGGCTGGAGGATCTCATCAACGAGTGTTTCGACATCACCCGCTTCAACCTCTCCCACCTGGAACTGGAGCTCCAGCGGGTGGACCTGACGCGGATGCTCCAGCAGCTTGTGAGCGAGTTTGCGCCCATGCTCCGGGAAAAGGGGTTAAGCTGCCGCCTCGCCCTGCCGGAAAAGCTGGACTACCGCTGCGACCCGGACAAGATGGCCCGGGTCTTCGACAACCTCCTGCGCAACGCCTGCCACTACAGCTATCCGGACAGCGCCGTGGACATCGCCGTCCGGGAGGAACCGGGCTGGCTGGTGCTCACCTTTGAAAACGCCGGGCGCACCATCCCGCCGGAAAAGCTGGAGCGGATTTTCCAGCAGTTTTTCCGGCTGGACGAGTCCCGGGCCAGCCGCACCGGCGGCGCCGGGCTGGGCCTCGCCATCGCCCGGCAGATCGTGGAGGCCCATGGCGGCGCCATCCGGGCCGAGAGCCAAAATGACCGCATCCGCTTCACCATCTTCCTGCCCCAGGCAGAGGATGCCGCCTCGTAAGAAAATCGCAAGAATTTCTCTGGAAAAACGTAAGTTCTCCTTGGGAAGAAGCACAGACATGTTCTCTCCCGCCCTGCTACCATAGTGGCAGAAGGCGGGAGAGAACTTTTTTGCCCTGACCGCCGGGAAAGGAGAACCAAAGATATGACACAGGATGAAAGACTGCGGGTGCTGGTATTGTTCGGGGGCTGCTCCACAGAGTACGGCGTCTCCCTCCAGTCCGCCCGGGCGGTTTTGGAGCATATGGACCGGACGCTGTTCACGCCGGTGATGGCGGGCATCACCCGCGCCGGGGCGTGGCAGCTCTACACCGGCCCCCTGGAGCGCATCGAGGACGGGAGCTGGGCCCAGGACGCGGAACACTGCGCGCCCTGCGTGCTGCCGGCGGACCGGACGCGCCGGGCCCTGCTCCTGCCGGAGACCGGGGAATGGGTGGAGTTTGACGTGGCCTTCCCGGTGCTCCACGGGAAAAACGGGGAGGACGGCACGGTCCAGGGCCTGCTGGAGCTGGCGGGCATCCCCATCGTGGGCTGCGGCACCCTCTCCAGCGCCCTGTGCATGGATAAGGACCGTTCCCACAAGCTGGCGGCGGCCCAGGGGGTGCTGGTGCCCCGGAGCGCCGTGTTCTCCCGGGGCGCGGACGAGGCGGCCATTGCGGAGGAGGCGGAGCGCCTGGGCTGGCCGCTGTTCGTCAAGCCGGTGCGCTCCGGCTCTTCCTACGGCGTGAACCGGGTGGAAAGCCGGGAGCAGCTTCTTCCGGCGGTGGAGGAGGCCTTCTCCCACGACAGCCGGGTGATCCTGGAGGAGGCCGTGCCGGGCTTTGAGGTGGGTTGCGCCGTTATGGGCGGCGACACCCTCTTCACCGGGGAGGTGGACGAGATCGAACTGAGCCAGGGCTTCTTTGATTTCGAGGAAAAGTACAGCCTCAAGACCTCCGCCATCCACTGCCCGGCCCGGATCTCCCCGGACAAGGCCCGGGAGATCCGCCGGACGGCCCAGGTGATCTACCGGGCCCTGGACTGCCGGGTTTTCGCCCGGGTGGACCTGTTCCTCACGCCCCAGGGGCAGATTGTTTTCAACGAGGTAAACACCATCCCCGGCTTCACCTCCCACAGCCGCTACCCCACCATGATGGCAAAGGCGGGACTCTCCTTCCGGGAGCTCATTACCCGGCTGATCTGCCTGGGGGTGGAGGCGTGAGCGCCCCGCGCCTGAGCTTCTCCCAGCTCCGCCGCGGCCCCCTGGTACTGGTGAACCGGGAGCATTCCCTCCCGGGCACGGCGGCGCCGGAGCTCCAGCGGGTGTGGGACGGCGCGCCGGACGTGCTCTTAGAGCGCCGGGCGGCGGAACTGCTCCGCCGCTGCGTCTGCGCCGCCGGGGGCTGGGGGAAGATCGTCCCCGTCTCCGGCTGGCGGAGCCGGGCGGAACAACAGCGCATCTGGGACGATACGTTGGAAAAAGAGGGAGAGGCCTTTGCCCGGCAGTTCGTGGCCCTGCCGGGGTGCAGCGAGCATGAGACAGGCCTTGCCATCGACCTGGGCCAGGGGGGCGGCGCGGTGGACTTCATCCGCCCGGCCTTTCCGGAGACAGGCGCCTGCGGGGCCTTCCGCCGCCTGGCGGCCCGGTACGGCTTTGTGCTGCGCTATCCGGAGGGCAAGGAGCGTGTCACCGGCATCGCCCATGAGCCCTGGCACTTCCGCTATGTGGGCGTGCCCCACGCCCGGCTCATGGAGGAGGCGGGGCTGTGCCTGGAGGAGTATTTCGACTTTCTCCGGGAGCGCCCCCGGCGCTGCGTACTGGAAAACGGCCTTTCCGTGACGGCACGCTATGTGCCCTGGGACGGGATGGCCCGGGAGCTGGAGCTGCCGGAGGGCTGCTGGCAGCTCTCCGGGGACAACGCCTCCGGTTTTGTCCTGACGGTGTGGGAGATGGCGGCATGAGACGGGAAACTGCCCTTTTGGATCGCTTCCGCCTGGCGGCGGCGG
>CALWOS010000226.1 GCA_944383185.1 uncultured Oscillospiraceae bacterium | reverse complement strand
AGGCCTGGAGGCTCCGCAGACGCACGGGGCGGCCCCCGGGAAAGAGGGAGAGCCGGTCCCCTGGATGGAGGACGCCCTGCCAGAGAGTGCCGGTGACAACGGTGCCCGCGCCGGAGATATGAAAGGCACGGTCAATGGCTAGGCGGGGCGCGCCGGCGGCGCTGCGCTCCAGCACAGCGGCGCAGACCCGCTCCAAGGCGGAAAGGAGGGCGGGGACGCCCGCGCCGGTGACGGCGGAGACGGGGCAGACCGGGGCGCCGCGGAGGGGGCTGTCCTCCAGGAAAGGACGAAGGGCGGAAAGGGCGGCGGAGAGTGCTTCCGGAGAGAGAAGGTCCGCCTTGGTGACAGCCACCACACCCCGGGTGATGCCCAGAAGGCGGAGTATGTCCATGTGTTCCCGGGTCTGGGGCATGACGCCCTCATTCCCGGCGATGACGAAGAGAGCCGCGTCTATCCCCGTGGCGCCGGAGAGCATGGTGCGCACGAATTTCTCATGGCCGGGTACATCCACGATGCCCAGACACGTTCCGCCCGGAAGCGTCAAGGGGGCAAAGCCCAAAACGGTGGTGACCCCCCGGTCCTTTTCTTCTCGGAGGCGGTCCGTGTCCACGCCGGTGAGACGGTGCACCAGGGCGGTCTTGCCGTGATCCACGTGGCCGGCGGTGCCGAGAATAAGGTGTGCCATGGGCCTTCCCCCCTTTGCGTTTTTTCCCATCATAGCACGCCTCCGGCGGGGAAGCAAGACGGCCAGGGAAGAGGACACGGCGGTTTCGCCGGGGCGAGAAATGTATAATTTATGTAAAATTTATGAAAAATCCATGAAAAAAGCCGGGATGGAGCATTGTCTTGCTCTGGAAAACACCCTATAATAAACTTGCGGAATTCCGGCAGCCGGAAACGGCGGCTGCCTTGACCCGGATGAATTCATGTTCCGCGGGAGGCAGTATGAACGCAACAGACATTCTGGGGCTCCTGGGGGGGCTTGCGCTGTTCCTGTACGGCATGCAGATGATGAGTTCCGGCCTGGAGGCCGCGGCGGGCAACAAGATGAAGCGGATTCTGGAGCGGCTCACGTCCAACCGCATCCTGGGCGTTGTGGTGGGCGCGGTGATCACCGCCGTGATCCAGTCCTCCTCCGCCACAACAGTCATGGTGGTGGGCTTTGTAAATTCCGGGCTCATGACCCTGGCCCAGTCGGTCTGGATCATCATGGGCGCCAATATTGGAACCACCATCACCGGACAGCTTATCGCCCTGGACGTGGGAGCCATCGCGCCGCTGTTTGCTTTCCTGGGCGTGGCGGCGGTGGTGTTTGCCAAACGCCCTGCACTTCAGCATTATGGCCAAATTGTGGCTGGATTGGGCGTGCTGTTTATCGGCATGGAGATGATGGGCGAGGCCATGGTGCCCCTGCAGGATTCCCAGAGTTTCATCAGCCTGATGACCCGTTTTTCCAACCCCATTTTAGGCATTCTGGCAGGCGCGGTGTTCACGGCGATCATTCAGTCCTCCTCCGCCTCCGTGGGCATTTTGCAGACGCTGGCCAACAGCGGGCTCATCGCCCTGCCCAGCGCGGTGTATGTCCTGTTTGGACAGAACATCGGCACCTGCATCACGGCGGTGCTGGCCTCCATCGGTACCAGCCGCAACGCCAAGCGTACCACCATCATCCATTTGATGTTCAACATCATCGGCACAACGGTTTTTACTATTGTCTGCATGACCACGCCTCTCACGGCCTTTATGCAGGGGCTGACGGATAACCCCGCGGCCCAGATCGCCAACATGCACACCCTCTTCAACATCACTACAACGCTTTTGCTGCTGCCCTTCGGGCAGTATCTGGCCCGGCTGGCCACGGTGATCCTCCCGGACCGGCCGGAGGAGGACGGTACAGAGCAGAAACTGCTGTACATCAAGGCTCTGGAAAGCGGTGCAGAGTACCAGGTGGGTACCGCAGCCATCGCCATCCACGGCGTGTGGCAGGAGCTCCAGCGCATGGGGAAAATGGTACGGGAAAATGTGGATGCCAGCTTTCTGGCTGTGGAGGAGGGAAAGTCCCAACGCCTGGAACAGGTGGAGCGTACAGAGGACTACATCGACTATCTTAACAAAGAGATATCCAGCTATATTTCCCACGTGCTCACCCATGAACTCAACGAAAAGGACTCCGCCGCCATCAGCGCTTTTTTCAAAATCTCCGGGAATCTGGAGCGGATCGGGGATCACGCCATGAACATCTGCGAGTATACCCGGCGGCTGGAGGAATTGGGCATCCATTTCTCCCACCGCGCCCAAGAGGAGATCGAGGCCATGCGGGAGGTCTGCTTGGAGGCTTTGGACCGGGTCGGCGGGCTGTCGGAGGTTTCCACGGAGGATCTTACCGCCGTTGCCGCCTATGAGCAGCGAATGGACGACATGACCGTGGAGTACCGCCGCAGCCAGATGGAGCGGCTGCGCAAGGGCACCTGTTCCGACTCCGCCTGCGTGATCTACTCGGAGATGCTCACGGACTTTGAGCGGATCGGCGACCATATCCTGAACATCGGCCAGGAGCTGGCCGAGAGCGGGTTCGCGGGATAAAGCGGCGAAAGGAATAGGCATTATCATTTTCATACAAGGGCTGGATCAAGGCCCCGCCCAACAGGGCTATTTCCAAAATACAGAGGCAGGCAGGTATTGCAGACAGCGGTACCTGCCTGCTCCCTTTCACAGCTTTCGCGGGGCATTCAAAGGCGCCGGTCACGCCGGTGCCATATATGAATTTTCTTAATCTGCCGGGATATGTTTCAGGCGCTTGACCGCTTTCTCATGGCAGAACTACAGCCCACGCAGGCCGTTAAGACTGGAAAACAGCGTCCCGATTTGTTTCCCGAGGTATTGACTTTTCCCATATTTCCATTATAATGGGCTATACTTAAAAAAATATAATGCTGCTCCGAGCCCAAAACCTAAGGCAACCGCTATGGGAATGGGCCGCTTGACTGGCCGTATGGCGCAGTCAGCCAGGGCTTTGCTGGAAACGGCGGAACCTTCCGTGTTTGAAAAGGAGAAGGTGTAAGACCTGTTTGTATCTGAAATCGGAACGAGATACAAACAGGTTATATATGTGCTCGCACACAGGTAACATGCTGTGTACGCCTTTGGTATGCGCGGGTGGATGTGACTTAACCTCTGCTTTTCAAAAAAAGCAGAGGTTTTTTGACCATTGGGAAAGGTGGAGTTTCATGACCACGCTGCAGGGACACCAGCGGCATTATTGGTGGAAGCTCATTCTCCTGATCGCCGTCACGGTGGTGGGATTTTTCTGGTCTTTCTTCATCGGACGCTATCCGCTGACCATCGGGGAAGTCATAGATATCCTTCGCTCTTCCTTCATGCCGGTGGAGCGCTACTGGGATGACACCATGACCACGGTGGTGCTGAATGTGCGCTTTTCCCGCATTCTGGCGGCCATCCTGGTGGGAGGCGCCCTGTCTGCGGCGGGAGCCTCCTATCAGACCATGTTCAAAAACCCCATGGTATCGCCGGACCTGCTGGGGGTGTCCGCCGGAGCGGGATTTGGAGCGGCCTTTGTGATGCTGGGCAGCGGCGCTTGGTGGGAAATCCAGAGCAGCGCCTTTTTCTTCGGAATCCTGGCGGTGCTGCTGGCCTACCTGATCAGCCATGTCTTCGGCAACCGGAGCATCACGGTGCTGGTACTGGCCGGGGTGGTGGTCTCCAGCTTCTTTCAGGCGCTGCTGTCCATCGTCAAGACGCTGGCGGACACAGAAGACGCCCTTCCCTCCATCACCTTCTGGCTGATGGGAAGCCTGGGGAAAGTGGACAATGAGGATTTGACCCTTCTGGTGCCCATTACCCAGGTTTCTCTGTTTCTGCTGTTCCTCTTCCGCCATCAGATCGACACCATGGCGGCGGGCGAGGCGGAGGCGGCCACCATGGGAGTGAACGTCCCGCTGGTGAAGGGGGTCGTTATCCTGTGCTCCACCCTGATGACGGTGGTGTCGGTGAGCTTCTGCGGCATCATCGGATGGGTGGGCATGGTGGTGCCCCATCTGGCCCGGGCGCTGGTAGGCGCCAGTTATGGGCGGCTGGTCTCCGTCTCTTTCTTCATCGGAGGGATCGTGCTGCTTCTGGTGGACAATATGATCCGCGGGACTATGGCGGTGGATCTGCCGCTGGGCGTGCTGACCTCGCTGATGGGTACACCGGTGTTTGTTCTGCTGCTGGCGAAGAGCGGAAAGGAGTGGCACTGATGCTGGAGGTCAAGCACCTGGAGTTTTACTATCGTGCGGGACGGCCTGTCCTGCACGATGTGTCCTTCCAGCTGGACCAGGGGGAGATCCTCTGCCTTCTGGGGCCCAACGGGACCGGAAAGACCACCCTGCTCAACTGCCTCCTGGGGCTGCGCAGGCAGAAGGGCGGCACCATTGTGCTGGATGAGACCGATCTGTCCCATCTGCGCATCAAAGAGCGCAGCAAGCTGATGGCCTATGTGCCCCAGTCCACCGGCCTGGCCTTCTCCTATGAGGTGCAGGAGGTGGTGATGATGGGCCGGGTGGCTCACCTGGCCCCTGGCGCCGCCCACACGGCTAAGGACCGGGAGATCGTGATGCAGGCGCTGGAACTGCTCCATGTAGACCATCTGGCCAGCCGCCGTTTCCCGGAGCTCAGCGGCGGCGAGCGGCAGATGGTGCTGGTGGCCCGGGCCATTGTCCAGCAGGCCGAGTACCTCATTCTGGACGAGCCCACCGCCAACTTGGATTACAGCAACCAGATCCGTATCTTGCGCGCCATCCGCACCCTGGCCAGGGAGGGCTACGGCGTACTGATGACTTCCCATTACCCCGACCACGCTTTCCTGGCCTGCAGCCGGGCGCTGCTGATGCGGGACGGATATGTCATGTGTAGCGGTACACCGGAGGAGACGGTTACCGGCGAGAGTCTGACCCGTCTGTACAACACGCCGGTGGCGGTGAGCCAGGCCCAAGCCTTTGGCAAGGAGTTCCAGGTGTGCATCCCGCTGATGGAGACCGGGGATGCGCTGGGAGAGGAAAACATCACGGCGCCAGATGCGGCATCCACACCCGATGGGTGATGCAGGATAGACCAAGAAAAAGACAAAGGGAACCAAAAGAACAACAGAAAGGATGGAAACACATGATGAGGAAACGGATCGCGCTGCTGCTTGCGGCAGTCATGCTGATGGGCCTGCTGGCCGCCTGCGGCGGAGGAGAGACGCCCGCAGCCGAAACCCAGTCCCCGACTCCAGCTCCGGAGAACACCCAGGCGGTGCAGGACACCGCAGAGCCGACGGAACCGTCGGGGACGCGCGTTATCACCGACATGCTGGGCCGGGAAGTGGAGCTGCCCGATGAGATCAACACCATCGCCACCTTCCGGGCCATCGGTGTGCTGAACACCCTGGTGGAGACCCTGGGCGCCGGCGACATGATCTGCAACGCCATGACGGCCAGCTTCCTGGGCGGCTCCCACGACATGCAGTTCGTCTTTGCCCCCCAGATCGCGGACGCACCGCTGCTGGAGAACAGCGACGGCGAGGTGCAGATCGAGGAGGTGCTCCGGCTGGATCCTGACCTGTGCCTGGTGGCCTGGGAGGCCGGCGTGGAGGAGCTGGAGGACGCTGGCCTGTGCGTGGTCTATGTGAACTGGACCAACGGAGACGAGCTGAAGGAAGCCGTTACCCTCATGGGAGAGATCCTGGGTCGGGAAGATGTGGCGGCGCAGTACTGCGAATTCTTTGACGATACGGTGGCCCGGGCGGAGGAAATGACTGCCGGCCTGGCCGACGAGGACCGCCGCACGGCCCTGTATGGCAGCGCGGTCAGCCTGCGCAACCCTCACAAGATTTCCGAGTGGTGGATTGCCGAGGCGGGCGGCATCAGCGTTACCCAGGACATTCACGGGGACGACGCCCCGGAGTCGGTGGAGTTCACTATGGAGGATCTGCTGGCCTGGAACCCCGATGTGATCTTCCTGTCGGGCAATGAGCGGGAAGAGCTCCTGGCGGACAGCAACTACGCCACCCTGACGGCGGTGCAGAACGACGCGCTGTACCGGGTGCCCACCGTGGGACACAGCTGGGGCAACCGCTCCACCGAGCAGCCCCTGGTCATCCTGTGGGCGATGTGCAAGATGTACCCGGAGCTCTACAGCGAAGAGGAGCTGGCCCAGGATATCCACGACTTCTACAGTACCTTCTTCCAGGTGGATCTTACCGACGAACAGATTGCCAATATTATCGGCTAAGAGTATAATGACCTTACCGCTGCGTTACCCGGGCACGGAGAGCTGTGCCCGGGTAATGTGGCATTCCCGGAGAAGGGTCCCGTGCCATGGGCGGGGTTTGAAAACAGGGGCGTACAGCTGGCCCGCCGGAAGGGCGGACCCTGGAAGGAGCATGTGGAAGGTTTGAAACGGATTGCGATTTACGGAAAAGGCGGAATTGGAAAGTCCACTACCACCTCTAATCTGTCGGCTGCACTGGTGGAGCAGGGGCTGACCGTCATGCAGATCGGCTGTGACCCAAAGGCGGACTCTACCCGGTCCTTGACGGAGGGGAAGGCGATCCCCACCGTACTGGATCTGCTGCGGGCCGGGGGAGGCGTCCGCCTGGAGGAACTGGTGCGGCGCGGACCTTCCGGCGTGCTGTGCGTGGAGGCCGGCGGCCCCACGCCGGGGCTTGGTTGTGCCGGACGGGGCATTATCACCGCGTTCGAACAGCTGCGGCGGCTGCGGGCGTATGAGGCCTACCGTCCCGATGTGGTGTTGTACGACGTGTTGGGAGATGTGGTGTGCGGCGGTTTTGCCATGCCCCTGCGGGGGGAGTATTCCGACCAGGTGTTCGTGGTTACCTCCGGCGAGATGATGTCCCTCTATGCAGCCGGCAACATCGTCCAGGCGGTGAAACGTTTCCGCAGCCGGGGGTACGCCCGGCTCGGCGGGTATATCCTGAACTGCCGGAATGTGGAGCGGGAACGGGAGCTGGTGGAGCGCCTGGCCCGGGAGGAAGGGGGAGCGGTGATCGCCGAACTGCCCCGCTCTCCCCTGGTCCAGCAGGCGGAAGCGCTGGGCAGGACCGTGGTGGAGGCCTTTCCCGACTCTGAGATGGCCGATGCGTACCGCGCGCTGGCCCACAGTGTGATGGAGAGGTGTCAGGATGGATAACGCCCTTGCCTACTTCATTCCCCACCACGGCCGTCCCAAAATTTCACTCGGTGTGCCCGAGAGCTTTCGGCTGAATGTCTGCCCTGCCGCCTGCGGGCGGCGGACGGGGATCCGGGCCCTGGGCAACGGGACGGCGGACCGGCAGGCATTTCTCTACATCACGGAGGCGGATGTGATCTCCGGCGATTATGAAGGGGCCATCGGGGACGCGGTGGAAGAGCTGCTGGAACTGATCTCCCCCGCGCCCCGGGCGTTTTTGATCTACGTCAACTGCATCGACGATTTCCTGGGCACCGACGAAGAGGCGCTGCTGGACCGGCTGCGCCGGCGTTTTCCCGCCCTGCCCTTTGCCATTTGCCACATCGACCCCATCTCGGCCCAAGACCTCGTCCCGCCGGGGGCCCGGATGCAGGACCGCCTGTACGCGCTGCTGTCCCCCCGGCCCCGGGAGGACAGCGTCAACCTGATCGGCAATTTCGTCTCCCCCGACCCGGCGGGGGAGCTGTTCCAAGTGCTGGGGCAGATGGGGATTTCCGCCGTGCGGGAGCTGCACGCCCTGGACCGCTTTGAGGAGTTCCAGCGCATGGCCGGCGCCAGGCTGAATCTGGTGCTGATGGAGATGGGGCGCTTCGCGGCGGAGAACATGGAGAAGCGGCTCGGCATCCCGTGGCTGGATGTCCCTGTCTCCTACTCCGTGGCGCAGGTAACCCGGGACTATCAGTCCAGCGCCGAAGCCCTGGGCCGGCCTCTGCCCGACCTGAGCGCTTGGCGGGCCCGGGCGCTGGAAGCGGTAGCCCGGGCGCGGACGGCGGTTGGGGACACTCCGCTGATCGTGGACGCCTCGGCGGCCATGCGCCCCTTTGCCATGGCCAAGTCCCTGCGGGAGTACGGCTTTCAGGTGGCCGCCGTGTTTCTCGCCCACGACAAGGATATGGATCGGGCGGAACGGGAGTGGCTCCAGGAGCATAGCCCGCAGACCCGGGTGGTCTATGCCGGGCGGTTTGACGCCACGGCGGCAGCGCTGCCCAAGGAGGGAATCGCCATCGGCTATGACGGGGCGTACACCCTGCGTGCGCCCCGCTTCGTGGATATCCAACGGGATGAGACGCTGTTCGGCTTCCATGGGATCTCTGTGCTGATGGACCTTCTGGCGGCTGCCATGAAGGGGGAAACGAGGTGGGAGTGATGGGGAAGCTGTCTGTGTACCTGCCCCCCTTTGCGGGGGATTACTCCGGTGCCTGCGCGGCGCTGTTCGATTTCCGG
>CALWOS010000225.1 GCA_944383185.1 uncultured Oscillospiraceae bacterium | reverse complement strand
CCGCGGCGGTATCCTGCTCCTGGAGGGCGCGGGACATGCTGTTCAGCCCACCCCGGACGCTCCGGTCGTAGGTGACGCCCTGGTATTCCAGGATAAAGCCGCCCAGGATCGTGGGATCCAGCTCCACGTGGAGCGCCGCCTGGGGCAGATGATAGAGCTTGCACGCGGCGCTTTGGATGTCCGCCAGGGTGGACGCCTCCGGCTCCCGGGCACAGGTCACCCGGCATACGGGGCAGTCCTCAGCCGCGCCGCGGAGCCGCTGCGCCTCCGCCAGAATTTGAGGGAGGCTCTCCAAAAGACCCTCCCCCATGATCCTGCGCAGGAGCTTTTCCAGCATGGGCTTCCCCGCCAGAGGGGGCAGCGTGCGGAGCAGCTCCTCCTTTTCCGCTGCGCTGGCAGCTGGGCTCCGAAGCAGGTTCCAAGCACGGGTCTCGCGCAGGATGGCCTGCACCGCTTCCAGGGAGCCCTGCTCCTCCTCTGAGAGCTCAAAGAGCACAGCGGCTTTGCGCTGAAGGGCTTCGTTCATTTCTGCTCACCCACCTCTGACAAAAACTGGGCGGCAATGGCGCGGTCCGCCTCGTTGTCCAGAGACTGTTGGGCCACCTGCGCCGCCGCCATGACCGCCAGGCGGGCCACCTCGCTCTTCGCGGCACGGAGCATGGCATCTCGTTCCTCCTGGCTCTGGGCGCGGGCCTGCTCCCGGACGGCCTTGGCCTCGGCCTGGGCCTTGTCCAGATATTCTGCGTAGACGCGCTCGCCCCGTGCCTTGGCCTGGTCCAGGATTTCCGCAGCCTGGGTGTTGGCCTGCGCCAAGTTGTTCTCATACTCCTGCCGCAGGGCGTTTGCCTGATCTTTTTCCGATTGGGCGTCATCCATGGTCTGCTTCACCAAAGCTGCCCGTTCCTCCATTACGCGGTTCACCCGCTGGAAAAGGAACTTCTTCAGCAGGAAATACAGTATCAGAAGGTTTACTATCGTAAAGACAACCGTGGAAAGCTCAAAATCCAGCATGCCTGTTCCCCCTTAGCCCATGAACAGAATCAGCAGCGCCGTGATGAAGCCGAAGATCGCCGTGCCTTCTGCCAGGGCGCAGCCCAGAAGCAGGGCGCTGTTGATTTTGCCGGAGGCCTCCGGCTGGCGGGCAATGGCCTCGCTGGCCTTGCCGGTGGCGATGCCGATGCCGATGCCGGCGCCCATACCGGTCATCACAGACAAGCCGATTGCGATCATTCCGATTTCCATGTTTTTTCCTCCTTAAATCTCGTAAAATGAATTCACTCTTCCGTCTGAATGGACTCCCCGGTGAAGAGGGCCGTCAGGAACACGAAGACCACGGCCTGGATGCCGCCGTCGAACAGGTCAAAATAAATGCTGAAAGGCACGGGTACTACTACTGGCACCAGCAGCTTGATAAGCTCCATGATGATGAACGCGCCCAAAATGTTGCCAAAAAGCCGCATGCACAGGGCCAGTGGCCGGATGACGATCTCCATGAGATTGATGGGGACCAGCAGCGCCATAGGCTGGGCAAATTTTTTCATTCCGCCTAAAAATCCGTGGTAGCGGAACTGCGCGCCATAGATGAGGAACGCGCTCATCACCGCGAGGGCCGCCGTGACGTTCAGATCCTTGGTGGGGGGCACCAGCCCGAAAATACCGATGATGTTGCTGAGAATGATGTAAAGCCCCACCGCGCCCAGATAGGGCGCAAAAACCTTTCCCTTCTCTCCCATGGTGCTGCTGGCAAAGTTGTTCAGGAACTGCACCGCCCATTCCAGGGCCGTCTGCACCTTCCCCGGGTCGCGCACCCTCAGCTTCCGCGTCAGCAGCAGCGAAGCCAGGATCAGGGCCGCCATCACAACCCAGGATACCACCACCGACAGCGTCACCGGGATGCCGCCCAGAAGGGGGATAGTGAACACCGTTGGGGTGCTCAGTTCCTCCAGCAGTCGCTCCTTGATTTGCTCCAAATGCTATCCCTCCCGCTCCGTCCCGGCCCGATACGCCGGGGCGCAATTGAACAGTCCTTACTATACCGCCGCGTCCCGGCCGGGGAAAGCCTTTTGAAAGTAAAAAAAGCAAAGGCAGAAGATTTTGTCATCTTTTTCACACGCCATCGCAGACAGACGCGCTATCAAAATCAGGGTTTGACAGAACTTTTGTAAGCTTCTATAATGAGAAGTAAAGATCGCGTAAAAAAGAAAAGCCGCCGGACGCAAGCCGGCCAGCTGGCAATGAGGGAGGATGACCGGATGAAATCCAGCGGCGCCCATTCGATCCGCCAGAAGATCCAGAACATGGCTCTCTTCCTGGTCCTGGCCACGGTCAGCCTGGGAATGGTCACCAGCCTTGCCTTCTCCCTGGAGATGGAATATGATAATCTGGACAGGAACCTCCAGAACTTTTCCCTGCTTCTGGCGCAGGCGCCCAGCGTGGAGGAACTCCTCGCTGGCGAAAGCGACGGCGAGACGATCCAGCGCTATCTGAACGGCGTGATCTCCAACATCCAGGATATCGACGCCGTCGTGGTTGCGGATGCCGAGGGCGTGATCCGGTATAGTCCCGACGGCAGCCATACGGGCGCTCATTACCCGGAGTGGGAAAGCCTGGCCGTTTTTCATGGTGAAGAGGTCCAGGTGGACACCGGCGCCGGCATCTCCGGCGTGGAACGCCGGGCCGTGGCCGCGGTCCGGGACGCGGACGGCGCCCTGCTGGGCTTTGTGTCCGTGGGCATCGGCGTGCGGAGCATGCGCATGACGGTAATCCATACGGTGATTTGCTTCCTGATCCTGGCCGGGATCTGCCTTGCCGTCGGGCTCATTCTTTCCCGGCACCTGTCTCGCTCCATCAAGGACTCCCTCATGGGCTATGAACCGGACGTGTTTCAGCGCCTGTTCCAGCAGAGGGAGGGCATGCTGGACGCCCTGGACGAGGGCGTTCTGGCCATTGACCGGGAAAGCCGCATCCTCTACCTCAACCGGGCAGGCATGCGTATGTTCCGCCAGAAGGACAGGGAGAGCGTCCTGGGCCGCCAGGTGGAGGAGGTCTATCCAGAAACCCAGCTGTCCCGGGTGCTGGTCACCCACCGTTCCGAGTACAATATCCCGTTGCGGAACCTCCCAGGTCTCCGGGCCGCCCTGGCAGACCGCATCCCCATCTGGGAAAACGGTAAGGTGGTGGGCGCCCTCGCCATTTTCCGGGACCGTTCGGAGGCCACCGCCCTGGCCGAAGAGCTTACGGGCGCCCGGCATCTGGTGGAGGCCATGCGGGCCTACGCCCACGATTTTATCAACCGCCTCCATATCATTTTGGGTTATATCCAGTTGGGCCGCCCTGAAGATGCGGAGGAATACATCCTGGAGATCTCCGACGTCCACCGGCAGTCTGTAAGCCGGGTCATGCACCAGATCCAAGACGGGGCCGTCGCCGCCCTCCTGGTGGGAAAAACCAGCCGCGCCGCGGAACTGGGCATCCACCTGAGCCTGGATCCGGAGAGCCGCTTCTCCGGCGACGGACGTTTTGTCCCCTCCGGCGTGCTGGTGACCATACTGGGCAACCTTATAGAGAACGCCACGGATTCCCTCAACCGGGTCAATTGGAAAACCCGGGAGATCTCCGTGAGCATTCGGGAGGAGGCGGAACACCTCCTGCTCTGTGTGGAGGACACCGGCCCCGGTATACCTCCGGAACTGCTGCCCTTTATCTTCCAGCCCAACGTCTCCACCAAGGGGCAGGGCCACGGCATCGGCTTGGCCAGGATCCAGGAACTGGTGCATCTGTATCAGGGGGAGATCCGGGTGGAGAGTGAGCCCCGCTCCGGCACCGCCTTCTTTGTCACGTTCTATGCCCGTCCCGTATCGAATCCGCAGGAGGACAGCACATGTACCGAACCGTCATCATAGACGACGAGCCCGCAATCGTCCAGCTCCATCAGAGTTTCCTCCAGCGGGACCCCCGTTTCCAGCTGGCACAGAGCTTCCACAACGGCAGCGACGGCCTGGAATACCTGCTGCGCCACAATGTGGATCTGGTCATTCTGGATAATTATATGCCGCGGCTCTCCGGGCTGGAGCTCCTGCGCAACCTGCGCAGCTCCGGCGTCACCGTAGACGTCATACTGGTCACCGCCGCCAACGACAGCAAAACCGTCGACAGCCTCTTGAAGCTGGGCGTCACGGACTATCTGGTCAAGCCCTTCACAGCCAGGCGGTTTCAGCAGGCCCTGGACAACTTCTGCCGCCAGCGCGAGACCATCTCCCACCGTTCCAGCGTCAGCCAGGCGGAACTGGACCGCCTCCTCACCGGCGGCGCCGGCTCGGACGCCTCTCCTCCCAAGGGCCTGCAGCCCCAAACCCTGGCCCTCATCCGCCGCTGCCTGGAGGAAGGCCCGCCCGAGGGCTGCACCAGCGAATACCTGGCCAAGCAAAGCGCCCTGTCCACCGTCACGGTGCGCCGCTACCTCCGCTATCTGGCAGACATGGGCGCTGCGGTAAGCGAAACCATCTACGGCACTGGTGGCCGCCCCTCCCAGCGCTACCGCATCCCCGATTCCCGGGGCAAATAATCATTTCGCCGCCTTTCCGCGCTGCGGAAAGGCGGCTTTTATTATATTAGTCTTGACAGAGCGCATATTACAGTTGTAGCCTGTAAACAGGCATACTACAATCGTAGCACAAAGGGGCGATGCCAGTGTCTCTTGCGGACAAAATCTCTCACGCGGAATGGACAGTGCTTTCCATGTCTGCCGCCGGGGGCGCGGCGATATGCGGCGATCTGCTCCTGTGCGCCGCCTCCAGCGGCGGGGGCCCTGCCCGGGAGTCCCCGGACGCCCAGCTCTTTGCCGCCGTGGAGACCGCCGTGCCAAAGGGTCTGATCCTGGAACTCGCCGCTGCCCAGGACAATGGCGTCCTTTCGGCAGAATTCGCCCTACCGGAGTAGCGCCGAAACTGCGTCAGAGCCGCCTTTTTCCGGCGGCTCTGCTGCTTTATATGGCCAAAAGGGTGATTTCCGTGGGGTAGATGGGTGAGCTGTTGTACCGGAGATAAAACCGGTAGTCCGGGTAAAAGCCATGGATCATCCGGGGAATCTGCCAGAGGTCGTCGTTGCTGTGGTACACGCTGATGAGCAGTTTGGGGCGGCTGGCGCGGATATGCCCGGCAGCGCCCAAAAGCGCCCGTTGTTCAAAGCCTTCTATGTCCGCTTTGATGAGCGTTACCGTCTCGTCGATGTCCGCGTCCAGGGTGGTCACGGGAATCTGTGTCTCTCCGGTTTCCGCAAGGGTGTTCCCGGAACTGTTTTCCGCATGGGGTGAGAGGGCCATGGAGCCCTCCCGGTCCGACACGCCCTTGTTCCGCAGCATGATGTTCGGAAAACCGCTCAGATTCTTTTCCAGTGTGGGCATGTGTTGCGGCGTGATCTCATAACAATAGATTCGTCGGTAACAATCGGTACCGTAATTGCGCAGGTAGGAAAGCACGGTATCTCCAATATAGGCGCCCAAATCCACGAACACCTCCTCCGGAGAGCATTTCACCACATCCAGGTCAAAATAGTCGTCAAAAAGCGTCTCCCGGGTCCGGGACGTGGCCTGGAAATCCCAGCGGTACCAGTTGTTCAGTATGGAATAGAGCGTGGCTTTGGAGCGGTAGTCCTCCAGACGTTCATAGAACCAGGCGAAGTCGCCGATATGTTCCGCCAGGGCCCGCGCCTTCCAGGCAATGAACTGGAATTCCCCATTGGGAATGTCCAGCCTGCCCCAATAGGGGAACTGCTGAAAAAAGTCCATGCAGCTTTTTTGGATCTCTGGAGAAACCCGGTCCAGGCTGCGGCGGATCCGGTGGTAGAGTTCCATCTGGCTGAGGGCCTGCACCTCGTTTGCCAGGGCCCAGAATTTCCGGTCAATGCCGTACATTTCCCCTCACCTCCCCTTCAGCATATCCGCGGCGGAAGCGGGTTATGCTTACCCGGAAGGCCCCTTGCATGTTCCGGCGGGATGTAGTAGGATAAGAATACATCTCCATGCACAAGCGCCGGAGACAAGTGAAAGGACTGCTGCCCATGAAAAAATTGCCCTGGCCGTGGCTGCTGGGCGCCGCCGCAGTGCTGCTGCT
>CALWOS010000224.1 GCA_944383185.1 uncultured Oscillospiraceae bacterium | reverse complement strand
TAAACCGCGCTTTCAGCCCGGCCGTCCCCAGGGGAGAAGAAAAGCTCCTGCCCGTCCTTTATGCAGCGCAGGGACAGCTCCGGCCTTCCCAGGGCGCATTTTTGGGCCATGGCCGCGCAGGCGGCGGCCTCCGCCTTGTCCGAGCGGAGGAACTTCCGCCGGGCGGGGGTGTTGTAGAAAAGCCCTTCCACGGAAATGCGCGTTCCCACGGGGCAGCCGCAGCTCTCCGCGGAGAGGATGTCCCCGGCCTCCAGGCGCAGCTCCGTCCCCGCGGCGTCCTGGGGCCGGCGGGTCTGGAGCGTAACCCGGCTCACCGCGGCGATGGCCGCGAGGGCCTCCCCCCGGAAACCCAGGGTACCGATGGCCTCCAGCCCGCGCTCGTCCCGGAGCTTGCTGGTAGCGTGGCGGAGGAAGGCCAGGTGGGCGTCCTCCGGGCTCATGCCGCAGCCGTCGTCCGTGACCCGGATGCGCGCCGCGCCCCCGCCGTCGATCTCCACGGTGACGGACTTCGCCCCGGCGTCTATGGCGTTTTCCACCAGCTCCTTCACCACGTTGGCGGGGCGGTCCACCACCTCGCCGGCGGCGATCAGATCCGCCACATGGGGGGAGAGGATGTTGATGACTGGCATATATGTTCTCCTTTTTGCGGTGCGGTTGATCCGCCATGTCCGCGGGAGGCATTGGCACTGGGAACGGCGGTCCCTCCGGCCGGCCGCCGTCAGGCGGCGCGGCCTTTTTCGCGGACATAACATTATACAACAAAATGCTTGAAACGAAAAGCCCAAAATGTTACGATAACAAAGATATACCAAGCAGGAAGGATGTTTGCACCCTATGGCCTATGAGAGACGCGAAATCCCCCCGGAGGAAGTGGCCCGGCAATTGGAGTATTGCCGCCGCATCCGGGAACGGCACACGGGCACGCCCCTGGCCCTGGTGGATACCTACGGCTGCCAGCAGAACGAGGCGGACAGCCAGCGCCTCCGGGGCTGGCTCCAGGAGGCGGGCTACGCCTTCACGGAGGACGCGCACGCCGCCGACCTCATCGTGGTGAACACCTGCGCCGTGCGCCAGCACGCGGAGCTCCGGGCCCTGGGGAACGTGGGCCAGCTCTGCCACACCAAAAAGGAAAAGCCGGGGCAGAAGGTGGTCTTGTGCGGCTGCATGGTCCAGGAGCCGGGGATGGTGGAGAAGCTCCGCAAGAGCTACGGCGTGGTAGACCTGGCTCTGGGGCCCCATGAACTGTGGCGCTTCCCGGAGCTTTTGGAACGCATGCTCCGGGAGGGCCGGCGCGTCTTTGCCGCAGAGGATCAGCCGGGCGCCGTGGCCGAGGGTCTCCCTGTGCGCCGGGACGCCGGGGTGAAGGCCTGGCTCTCCATCATGTACGGCTGCAACAACTTCTGCTCCTACTGCATTGTGCCCTATGTCCGGGGCCGGGAGCGTTCCCGGCGCCCGGAGGAAATCCTCTCGGAGTTCCGAGAGATTCTCGCGGAGGGCTACCGGGACATCACCCTCCTGGGCCAGAACGTGAACTCCTACGGGAAGGACCTGGGCCTGGGGGTGGACTTTGCCGACCTTCTGGCCCTGCTCTGCCGGGAGGAGGGGGCGTTCCGCCTGCGCTTCATGACCAGCCACCCCAAGGACGCCACGGAAAAGCTCCTGCGCACCATGGCGGAAAACCCCAAATGCGCCCGGCATCTCCATCTCCCGGTCCAGGCGGGGAGCAACCGCATTCTCAAGGCCATGAACCGGGTCTACACCCGGGAAGGCTACCTGAAAACCGTGGAGGCCGCCCGGCGGTACATGCCGGATCTGGTCCTCACCACGGACGTGATTGTAGGCTTCCCCGGGGAGACGGAGGCGGACTTTCAGGAGACCCTCTCCCTGGTGCGGCAGGTGGAGTATGACGCCATGTTCACCTTCCTCTACTCCCCCCGCCCCGGCACCCCGGCGGCAAAGCTGCCGGACCCGGAGACCAGGGAGGCCAAGCAGCGGCGCTTCGACCAGCTCCTGGAAGTGCAGAACGCCGTCAGCGCCCGGAAACACGCGGCCTATGTGGGAAAAACCGTGGAGGTCCTGGTGGACGGGGAGAGCGGCGAGCGCGATTACCCCTTCACAGGCCGCACCTCCGGAGGGCGGCTGGTGCGCCTGCGGGGAGAAGGGGCGCGCCCGGGCCGTTTTATCCCCGTGACCGTCACCGGGAGCAACACCTGGGCCCTCTGGGGGGAGACCCGGGAGTAGAAGCCCCTTCCGGGGGACGGCCCGGAGCGCAAAGGGAACCTTTCGGGCGGCGGATAGCCGCCCCAACGCGGAAACTTTCGCAAGCCGCCTATTTGTCAATTGTCAATTGTCAATTGGGTTTATAAAAAACTCCCCGCCGTGGCGGGGAGGATGGAAATCCGATTCATTTCCGGAAGAAAATAATACCCATGGTATTGGGTCCGCAGTGGCTGGAAATGACGCAGCCCGCCCGGGTGAAATAGACCTCCCGGAAGGGGATCTGGGCCAGAGCCATGTCCCGGATGGCCTCATGCTCCCCCGGGGCAATGCCTGAATCCGTGATAAACAGCCGGGCGGGGTCCACGCTGTCCTTGTCCGCCAGGCGGTCCCGGATGTACTGTTCCCAGCATTTCTTCATGGAGCCACGGTATTTCCGGCCCACGCCCATGGCCCCGTCCACCACCTCGATGCAGGGCCGCAGATGCAGGAGGTTGGCCCCCAGGGCCGCCACGCCGCTGCACCGTCCCCCCTTGTAGAGGTAGGTAAGGGTTTCCAGCACGAAGCTGATGTCCACCTTGTCCCGGCGCGCGCTCACCGCCGCGGCGATCTCCTCCGGCGCTTTCCCCTCCCGGGCCAGGGCGGCGGCCTCCAGGGCCAGCAGCCCGCTGCCGGTGGAGAGGCTGCGGCTGTCCACAGGAAAGACCTTCCCGGGGAGCTCTTCCGCCGCCAGGAGGCAGTTCTGGTGGCAGGCGGAAAAGTTCGCGCCGATGTTGATGTGGACAATGGCGTCGTATTCCTCCAGAATGGGCTGGAAATAGCCCATATAGTCCGACACGCTCACCGCGGCGGTACTCACCATGTCCCCGCCGGCGGAGACATGGGCGTAGATGTCGTCCGGCGTGATTTCCAGGCCGTCCTTCAGAGCCTGGCCGTCCCGGACCACATAGAGGGGCAGCAGATCAATCCCCCACTCCCGGCACAGAGCCTGGGGGATGTCCGAGGTGCTGTCCGCAGTAATCTTGATACGCATGAAAAATACCTCCGTATTGCGCGCCGCCCGCCGGGGCGGCCACAGGCTGGGTTTTCGTTTTTTCATCCCGGAAAGTCGGGTATGGAGATTCTACCATAAGCCGGAGGAAAAGTAAATGGCCCGGCGCATCGGGCGGAAAAGGAGCGTGCACATTATATGACAGTTTTGGTGACGGGGGGCCTGGGTTACATTGGTTCCCACACCTGCGTGGCCCTGATGGAAGCGGGCCATCGGGTAGTGATATTGGACAACCTCTGCAACACCAGCGCCGCCGTGGCCGGCGGCATCCAGGAGATCACCGGCACAGAACCCGCAACCTACACTGGAGATGTGGCGGATCGGGATATGCTGCGGAAAATTTTCTCTGAGCAGGAGATTTCCGCTGTGGTGCACTTCGCGGCGCTGAAATCCGCGCCGGGCTCCGTGGAGGAGCCCCTCCGCTATTACCGGAACAACCTGGCCGGGAGTCTGACTCTCATCGAGGAGATGGACCGCGCCGGCGTGCGGCGGATGGTCTTTTCCTCCTCCGCCTGCGTTTACGGCATCTCCGGCAGCGAGCCGATCCCCGAGGACGCCCCTCTCACTCCGGAGAACCCCTACGGCTGGACCAAGGCCATGACCGAGCAGATCCTCCGGGACCTGTGCCGGGCGGACGGGCGCTGGAGCGCGGTGCTGCTCCGGTACTTCAACCCCGTGGGGGCCCACAAGAGCGGCCTCATCGGCGAGGTGCCGGGGGACCGGCCCGGAAACCTGATGCCCCGGATTGTCCGGGTGGCCGCGGGGCTGGACGAGAAAATCACCGTCACCGGTACGGACTATCCCACCCCGGACGGCACCGGCGTCCGGGACTACATCCACGTGGTGGACCTGGCGGAGGGGCACACCGCGGCACTGGACTACGCCTGCGCCCACACCGGGGCGGAAGTGTTCAACCTGGGCCGGGGCCGGGGCGTGAGCGTGCTGGAGCTCATTGACGGCTTTGAAAAGGCCACGGGCGTGCCCGTGCCCCGGGTGAATATGCCCCGGCGGCCCGGGGATCTGGCCATGTACTTTGCCGATCCCGCCAAGGCCAAGCGGGTCCTGGGCTGGGAGGCCCGCCGGAGCGTGGAGGAGATGTGCGCCGACAGCTGGCGCTTTGCCAAGAGGTGGCTTTCCCAATGAGCCGCAAGCTCCTGGTGATCACCGGCCCCACCGCCACGGGAAAGACTGCCCTGGGGGTGCGTCTGGCCCGGCTGCTGGACGGGGAGGTGGTCTCCGCCGACTCCATGCAGGTCTACCGGCGCATGGACATCGGCACCGCCAAGGCCACGCCGGAGGAAATGGCCGGGGTGCCCCACCACATGCTGGACGTGGCTGAGCCCTGGGAGGACTACTCCGCCGCCCGGTATACGGAGGAAGCCGGCCGCTGCTGCGAGGACATCCTCTTCCGGGGCAAGCTGCCCATCCTGGTGGGGGGCACGGGGCTTTATATCGACTCCCTGCTCTCCGGGCGGGACTTCGCCCCCCGGACGGAGGGGGAACTCCGGCTCCGGGAGGAGCTGGGGCGGGAATATGACGCCATCGGCGGCGAAGCCTTCCGGGAAAAGCTCCGGGCCGTGGACCCGGCGCGGGCGGAAAAGCTCCACCCCGGGGACAAGCGCCGCTTAGTCCGGGCCATGGAGATCTTCCGCCTCACCGGGGAGCCCATCTCCGTCCACGACAAGCGCTCCGCCGCCCTGCCCCCCCGGTTTGAGAGCGTGAAGGTGGCCCTCAGCTTCCGGGACCGGCAGCAGCTCTACGACCGGATTGACCGCCGGGTAGAGCAGATGGCGGCGTCCGGCCTCTTCCGGGAGGTGGAGGCCCTGCTCCAAGAGGGCTTGGGCCCGGAGCGCACGGCCATGCAGGCCATCGGCTACAAGGAGACCGCCGCCGCCCTCCGGGGGCTGTGCACGCCGGAGGAGGCCCTGGAGGCCATAAAGCGGGAGAGCCGCCGCTACGCCAAGCGCCAGCTCACCTGGCTGCGCCGGGACGGCGCCGTGCGCTGGCTCTTGTGGGACACGGCTTCGCCGGATCTGGACGCCGCGGCGGAGCAGGTCCGCGCCTGGTATGACGCGGACTCGGAATGAAACGCCGTTTCCCCGGACGGCGCAGCCTTTTCTCGACAGCCTTTTTCCGCCCTCTGAGATAAAATAGCCGAAGGTACAGCTTCCTTCCCGGGAAACCGGGGGGCAGATTTGTACATATTTACTATTTTACGGGCGGCGGGAGTATGATAGAATATTTTGATCAAGCCGCCCGAGAGGGAGAAACGGCTATGACACAGAAAGTACTCAACCTTCAGGACGCATTCTTGAACCAGGCCCGCCGGGAACGGCTCCTGGTAACGGTGTTTCTCATGAACGGCTTTCAGATGAAAGGCGTCATCCGGGGCTTTGACAGCTTCGCAGTGATCCTGGATTCCGACGGCAAGCAGCAGATGATCTATAAACACGCCATCTCCACCCTGATCCCGCCCCG
>CALWOS010000223.1 GCA_944383185.1 uncultured Oscillospiraceae bacterium | reverse complement strand
TGAGCTCGTTTTGCATATCCTTGCGGAGGCGCAGGTCCAGAGCCCCAAGGGGCTCGTCCAGAAGCAATACCTTGGGCCGGTTCACCAGGGCCCGGGCGATGGCCACCCGCTGCTGCTGGCCGCCGGAGAGGGAGGTGACCTTTCGGTCGGCAAAGCCCTTCAGGCTCACCACCTCCAGCATTTCCGTCACCCGCCGGTCCACCTCGTCCTCGCTGAGCTTTGCAATGCGCAGGCCGAAGGCGATGTTGTCGTAAACATCCAGATGGGGAAACAGGGCGTACTTCTGGAATACCGTGTTGACCTTCCGCTTGTGAGGCGGGACATCATTGATGCGCACGCCGTCGAAAAACACGTCTCCGGAGGTAGGCTTGAGGAAGCCGCCGATGATGCGCAGCGTTGTCGTCTTGCCGAAGCCGGAGGGGCCCAACAGCGTGAGGAATTCCTTGTCGTTAAAGTAAATGTTGATATCGTCTAAAACGATTTCGTCGTCAAACGCCATGCGGCAGTTCACCAGGCGAATGAGCTCTTTGGACATGTATCCTCCCCACTTTCTCTTCGTCCCCCGGCCCAAAGCATCTCTCGGAGGACTGCGAATTTCACGAAAACCGGCCCCCATACTGCAATTCTTGCGGAATGGGGGCCGAGCTTTGCACCTACAATATATAGATTCCAGATGGAAATGTCAATTGGAATCTCCGGGAAAAGGAAGAAAAATTTTGTTTTTTGGCTTTTGGCACAATCCAGGGCCCGTTCCGCCGGGGGAGTTATACCGATTGATAAGAGAAAGGCGTCAGCGCGGCGGGGTGAAGTCCGGGTTGACGGGGTATTCGTCCGTGTCGGAGAAGTGCCACCACTCCGCCGCGTACCCGGCAAAGCCGTGGGCGGTCATGACCCGCTCCAGGAGCTGCACATGCTCCAGGGCCTCCGGGTCCGCCACGTCGGCGTAGTCCCGGTCCGCCAGGGGAGAGAAATCGTCAAAGCCCGTGGGCATGGCCACGTTCCCGCCGTCTGCCCGGCAAAGCGTCACGTCCACCGTGTCCCCCCGGCTGTGGCCGGAATACCCCGTTTCGGGGTTTGCCACATACGCCGGGTCCGGGCAGATCTCCCACAGCTTCCACTGGGCGTCCACGGGGCGGAAGGCGTCCCAGATGCGCAGGGCATAGCCCGCCTCCGCCAGTTCCGCCGCCGCAGCGGCGAGTTTTTTCACCGTGCCGTAGCGGAGATAGGCCTCCTGAAAGTCATAGATCACCTGGCCGGTGAAGTTGCCCGCCGTGGCGTAGCGCAGCTCCACATAGAGCGCCGGGACGTAGTCCAGCACCCGCACCATGTCCCCGTCCGCCGGTTCCGCCCCGGGCGTGGAGGAGGGCGTGGCCACAGGGGAGGAGGCGGGTGCGGCAGGGGAAGCGGTTGGGGGCGCCGTCCGCCCCGCCTCGGGCGCGGCGCAGGCGCAAAGGCCCAGGGCAAGGCACAGCGCCAGCAGTAGGAGAGGACGTCTCATGGAAAAACCTCCGGGTCTATTATCGATAGACTACATCATGCAGCCTATCACAACCGGATCGGGCCGTCAAGGGCCCGGCTCTGTGCTCGGCGGAAATTCATCGTTGGGAAGGAGAAAACCGGGGAAATATTTCTCCACAAAGCCGATTTTTTCCACCGCGAAGCTGTGGCCCCGGAGATAGTTCAGCGCGCCCGCGTCCGTGGGGAAGGAAAAGGTGAGGCGGTAGGAGTACAAAAGCTGTCCATTTTCTCTCAGAGGCTTGTCCCGCCGCTGGCGTCCATATTTCCCGTCCCCCACCAGGGGGCAGCCCGCGTGGGCCATCTGGGCCCGGATCTGATGGGTGCGCCCGGTGATGAGGCGGCACTCCACCAGGCTCAGGCCGCCCCGGCACGCAAGGGTGCGGTATTCTGTCACGGCGGTGCGGGCGCCGGGGCAGGGGTATGGCTTTATGTAAACCTGATTTTTGGCCGCGTCCTTGAAAAGCCAGCCCTCCAGCCGCCCCTGGGGCGGCTCCGGCCGGCCGTGGACCACGCAGAGGTAGCGCTTTTCGATCTCCCGGGCCTGGATCTTTTCGTTGAGGATGCGCAGGGCCTCCGCCGTTTTGGCGGCGATGACGATGCCGCCGGTGTTCCGGTCAATGCGGTTGCAGAGGGCCGGGGCGAAGCTGTTCTCCCCCCGTGGATTCCATTCCCCCTTCTGGGCAAGATAGGCCTGGATGTGGGCGATGAGGGTGTTGTAGTCCCACTTTCCCGCGCTGTGGCAGAGGACGCCGGGCTTTTTGTCTGCCAGGAGGATGTTCTCATCCTCATACACCACGTCCAGCCGGGGCGCGCCCACCTTCCGCCAGGCGTTGTCCTCCCGGGGGGCTTCCAAGAATTCGTCGTTGATGTAAAGCTGTACGGCGTCGCCTTCCGCCAGCCGGGTGTCCCGCTTGGCGCCTTTTCCGTTTACTTTGACGCGCTTCAAGCGGATATATTTTTGCAGCAGGGATTCCGGCAGCAGGGGTACGGCCTTGCCCACAAAGCGGTCCAGCCGCTGCCCGGCGTCGTTTTTCCCGATGGTCAGTTCTTTCATATCCCGTCCCTCCGTCCCTCCCGGCGCGGGGCGTTTTGTGCCGCGCGGGAAGCAGGCCCATTATAACACGCTTGCCCCGCTGGGCAAAGGGTGAATTTTTGCGCCGCGGCGGAAAAGCGCTGTAACCTTTCGACCCTCGGGAACGTCTTATGAGTGTCCGGACAAAGAAACGAAAGCGGGTGTGCCGATTGAAAGAGCGGGAACAGTGGTTCTGCGATCAGGTGGAGCGCCACAAGGTGGCCCTGTACCGTTTGGCCCGCAGCATCGTCCACAGGGACGAGGACGCCGAGGACGCGGTGGCGGAGGCGGTGTGCAAGGCTTACGCGAACCTGGACGGGCTGCGCCAGCCGGAGCGGTGCAAGGCCTGGCTGCTGCGCATTGCCGCCAACGAGGCCTATTCTATCGTAAAAAGCCGAAGCCGCCTGGTCTCCCTGGAAGACTACGGGCAAGCCCTCGCCGCCCGGCCCGAACCCCGGCCGGAGGAGGGGCTTTGGCCCCTGGTCCAGGCGCTGCCGGATTCCCAGCGGGCGGTGGTGGCGCTATTCTACTACGACGGCTTCTCCGTCCGGGAGACCGCGGCCGTCCTGGGCCTGACGGAGGGAGCGGTCAAAACCCGGCTGAACCGGGGCAGGCAGGCGCTCAAACAGATGCTGGAAAAGGAGGAGGCCGTATGACACTGGACGATAAGCTCCGCGCCATGGCGCGGGAGGACACGATTCCCCTGCCGGAAGGCTACGATTCCATGCTGGCGGAACTCTGTGATACCCTGACCGCCTCCGGCGGAAGCGCACCTGCGGGAGAAAGAAAGGAGAAATACCACATGAAAAAGCGCGCGTTGCGTTGGAACCGGCTGGTGGCCGCGGCGGTGGTGGCGGCGCTGATGGTGGGGAGCCTGGTGGTGGGCGCCCTGGCCTTCAGCCAGCCGCCCCAGGAGACTATTGTCATGGAGGATCTGGGGCTGACGCTGCTGCTGCCGGACAATTGGAAAGGCCGGTATATGACGGAGCTCCCGGACAGCGACACCTGCCGGGTCTATGCCAAGGCCGCCTATGAGGACCCGGCGCTCCAAGTCACGGATCCGGATGGCCGGACCGTCCGGGGCGGACTGCTGTTCTATATTTACCGGATGGAGGGCTTCCGCACCCCGGAGCAGGCGGAGGCGGAGGTGGCCATGCCCAGCGAATACCTCTTTGCGACGGCGGAGGCCACATATCTGCTGTGCTACGCCAGCGACGTGCAGTATAATCCCGCCAACAAGGCCCAGGCGGAGGAGTACGTCAATCTGTACCGCCAGCTCCCGGACATCCAGGTGGTGGTGCAAGGCGCTATGGGCTGAGGCAGTTTGCCGCGCCCCGGCTTGCCGAAAAATCTGCCGGAGCTGTCATGGATTTTTTATGGCTTTGCTGAGCAAAGCTATAAAAAATGGCCATGTGGGCTGAGAACGGCCCACGGCCTGATATCTTCAGCGCATCCGGGCACAAAGTGCCCGGATGCGCAAAAAAATAGCAGCAGCGTTGCTGCTATTTTTTATTGACAATTGCACTGCTTTCATCTATAATAATCAGGCGACTGTGCGAGGTGCGTTATGAAACTGGACCTGCGAGAGATCATAGAGGTGCCCGGCGGGCGGGTCCCGTTCCGGTGCCGGCTGGAGCCGGAGGAGCTGGATTTCCCGTCTGTGGCCGCTTTTCTTTCCCCGCCGGAGGCGGAGGGCGAGGTCCGCAACACTGCGGGCGTCCTGACCCTCACCGGTACCCTCCACGCGGAGATGCAGCGCATCTGCGACCGCTGCGGCCGGCACTTTTCCCAGGAAAAGACCCTGGCCCTGGAAGTCCCCCTGTCCGCGGAGACCCCGGCGGAGGACATGGGCGGCGACGCGGACCTCTTTTATCTGGAGGACGGCGCCCTGGATCTGACGGAGGTTCTGGAGACCTGCTTCATCCTGGACATGGAGACCAAGTGCCTCTGCCGGGAGGACTGCAAGGGCCTCTGCCCCGGCTGCGGGGCGGACCTGAACGAAGGGCCGTGCGCCTGCCGCAAATCCACAGACCCCAGAATGGCTGTACTGGAACAGCTTCTGGATCCATAAATCAACCATAAAGCTGTTCGAGCCAGCGTGAATTAGGAGGTGTCATCATGGCAGTCCCGAAGGGAAAAGTATCCAAGGCCAGACGCGACAAGCGGCGCAGCTCCCACTGGAAGCTGGAGACTCCCGGCATCGTGGCGTGCCCCAACTGCGGCGCATACCATCTTCCTCACCGCGCCTGCAAGGCCTGCGGCACTTATAACGGCCGGCAGGTCCTCAGCGTGAAAGCGGACGAGAAGTAAAAAGCGGCGGCGCTAGACCGCCGCTTTTTGCTGTTTTGCAATGATCTGTGGAAAGGAGGGGACGCGCCATGTATCCGGTGATCCGGGGCGTGGACCCTGCCAGCCCGCTCCTGGGCCTGTGCGAGCCGGGGGACAAGCTCCTGGCCCTCAACGGCCACGACGTGGGGGATGTGCTGGACTATAAATATTATGGATACGACCCCGTGGTGGAGGTCGTCTGGGAAAAGCCGGACGGGGAGCGGATGTGCTGCCGGGTGGAAAAGGCGGAAGGGGAGGATCTGGGCCTCAGCTTTGCCACCTATCTCATGGACAAGGCCCGCTCCTGCTGCAACCGCTGCCTGTTCTGCTTTGTGGACCAGCTTCCCGCCGGGATGCGGGAGACGCTGTATTTCAAGGATGACGACGCCCGGCTGAGCTTCCTCACCGGGAACTACATCACACTCACCAACCTCTCGGAGCGGGAGCTGCGGCGCATCGCGGAGCTCCATGTGAGCCCCATCCACGTCTCTGTCCACGCCACGGACCCGGCGCTGCGGGCGCGGCTCCTGGGCAACCCCCGGGGCGGGGCTGGTTACGCCCGGATGGAGTATCTGGCGGCAGCCGGCATCGTCATGCACTGCCAGATCGTCTGCTGCCCCGGCCTCAACGATGGCGCGGCGCTGCAAAAAACCATGGAGGACCTCAAAAAGCTTTATCCCCAGGTGGGGAGCGTGTCCATCGTCCCCGTGGGCCTGACCCGCCACCGGGAGGGACTCCCGGCCCTGACGCCCTTTGATCCGGCCCGGGCCCTGGAGGCCGTCCGGCAGGTGGAGGATTTTGCCCGGCGCTGTCGGGAAACATGCGGCAGCTCCATTTTCTTTTGTTCCGACGAGCTTTACCTCAAGGCCGGCCTCCCCATCCCGGAGGACGCCTTTTATGAGGACTACGCACAACAAGAAAACGGCGTGGGTATGCTCCGGCTTTTGGAGACGGAGTTTTCCGCGGCCCTGAAGCTGGCGGAGGTGGGGGACCTTCAGGACGAAGAGCCCTTCACCATTGCCACCGGCGTTTCCGCCGCCCCGTGGATCGCCGGGCTTCTTTCCCGGGCCCGGGAGAAATTTCCCCGGCTGAACGGGACGGTGGCGGCCATCCAGAACGACTTTTTCGGCCCCAGCATCGACGTGGCCGGACTCGTTACCGGCCAGGACCTGATACACCAGCTCCGGGGCTGGGACCTGGGCCGGCGGCTGCTGATCCCCGGTACTATGCTCCGCCACGGAGAGGGCGTGTTCCTGGACGACGTGACGCTTCCGGAACTGGAGCAGGCCCTGGGCGTGCCGGTGAAGCCGGTGGACCAGGACGGCGGCGCCCTCCTGGACGCCATGCTGGGGTAAAACGAAACTGCCGGAAAAGCCCGCTGGCCTTTTTCGGCAAGAGGACGGCGCGCCGCGAAGCGGATGGCCAACGGCGCGTGGAGTTCCGCTTTTATTTTGCGAAAGAAAGGGGGCGTGCCCTATGGCGAGACCTCTGGTGGCCATCGTAGGACGGCCCAATGTGGGAAAATCCCTGCTTTTCAACCGTCTGGCGGGGAAGCGGCTGTCCATCGTGGAGGACACCCCCGGGGTGACCCGGGACCGGCTGTACGCCGCGTGCGAGTGGAACGGCCGGAAATTTGACATTGTGGACACAGGGGGCATCGAGCCCTCTGCGGACAGCGAGATATTGCTCTTTATGCGCCAGCAGGCCCTTTTGGCCATAGACGCGGCCACGGTGATCGTCCTGGTGACGGAGATCGGCACCGGCGTCACCGCCGCGGACCAGGAGGTGGCGAACATGCTTCTGCGCAGCGGCAAGCCCGTTGTGCTGTGCGTGAACAAGATGGACCGCACCGGCGCGCCGGATCCGGGGATCTATGAGTTTTACAGCCTCGGCCTGGGGGACCCCATTGCCCTCTCCGCCGTCCATGGCCACGGCACCGGGGATCTCCTGGACGCCTGTGTGGCCCACTTCCCCCCGGAGGACGCGGAGGACGAGGAAGCGGACCGGATCAAGGTGGCCATCATCGGCAAGCCCAACGTGGGCAAGAGCAGCCTCACCAACCTGATCCTGGGCCAGCAGCGGGTCATCGTCAGCGACGTGGCCGGCACCACCCGGGACGCGGTGGACAGCCCCTTTGAAAACCAGTACGGACGCTATCTCTTCATCGACACCGCCGGCATCCGCCGGAAAAGCCGCGTGGACGACCGGATCGAGAAATTCTCCGTCCTCCGGGCCCAAATGGCCATTGAGCGCGCCGACGTGTGCCTGATCCTCATCGACGCCCGGGAGGGCGTCACCGAGCAGGACACCAAGATCGCCGGTATGGCCCACGAGGCGGGCAAGGCCAGCGTGGTGGTGGTGAACAAGTGGGACCTGGTGGAAAAGGACGGCAAGACCATGGACCGGATGCGCAAGGACGTGCTCCGGGACCTGAGTTTCATGTCCTATGCCCCGGTACTGTTTATTTCCGCCTTGACAGGACAGCGAACCCAGCGTATCTTTGAATTGGTGAATTTCGTCAACGACCAGAGCGCTATGCGCATCACCACGGGCATGCTCAACAACGTCCTGGCGGATGCCCAGGCCCGGGTCCAGCCGCCCACAGACAAGGGGCGGCGGCTGAAGATCTACTACATGACCCAGACGGGGATCAAGCCCCCCACCTTCGTGGCCTTCTGCAACAACGCGGAGCTGTTCCACTTTTCCTATCAGCGCTATCTGGAAAACCAGCTCCGGGCCACCTTCGGCCTGGAGGGGACGCCGGTCCGCCTGGTGATCCGGCAGAAGGGCGACAAAGAATCATGAGACAAAGGAGGCTGTGACATATGCTGGCAACTTTCCTGCTGTGCGTGACGGCGGTGCTGGCCTATCTCCTGGGGAACCTCAACGGCGCCATCATCACCTCCCGGCTGTTTTATAAAAAGGATGTGCGCAACTACGGCAGCGGCAACGCCGGCCTGACCAACTTCTACCGTACCTTCGGCGCGGCGGGGGTCGGCATGGTCATCGCTGTGGATGTGGTGAAATCCATCCTGGCCATCTCCATCGGCTGGGCCCTGCTGGCCATTGTGGGAGAGGGCACCGTGGGCCGGATTTTCGCCGGCTTCTGCCTGATGCTGGGCCACGCCTTCCCGGTGCTCTATGGCTTCCGGGGCGGGAAGTGCGCCCTGTGCGGCGTGGTACTTACCTTTATGACCCACCCCGCCATTGGCCTCATCGTGGCGGTGGTGGCGGCGGTGATCGTGATCTTCACCCGCTATGTCTCCCTGGCCTCCATTGTGGGCGCAGCCATCTATCCGCTTTTGGTGTGGATTTTCGGCATGGGCTTTATCGAGGGGCTGGTGGGCCTTTTTGCCGCGCTGCTCCTGATCTTCCAGCACCGGGGGAACATCGTCCGCCTGATCCAGGGGAAGGAGTCCCGCCTGAAGCTGGGCAAGCGCCCGGAGCAGAAGCTGGAGGAAGATCCCTTTTAATCACGTGAAAAGACTTATGAAAAATGGCCCCGCCGGGATGGCGGGGCCGTTTTTCATGCCAATCGGCCGGAATTGGGCTTGACTGCCATCTTGGAATGTGGTATATTTACCGCATAAAGAGCGAAATATACCACAAACAGATGGGAGATGGTCGCGTGAAAGCAAAACGGAATCTGTATGGGGCCATGGGATTGCTCTCCCTGCTGGGATTCATTGGAATCTGCACGGAGGCCAGATCTTTCCTGGCGTTTTTTGCCTTTGCGGTGGACTTTGAATACTTCTTCCTGAAATCCGATGAGATGCTGGAGGAATACATGAACAAGTCGGCCTCGCGGGCGTTTTACTGGGGGATGATTGCCATGGCGCTGGTTTCCTTGGCCTGCTTTTTTACAGGGTGGAAGGGGGAAAACGAGGCGCTGCTCACGGGCCTCACATCCGGCTGGGTGGTCTCCGTCGCGGTCTATGCCCTGTCCACGGCGTATTATGGCTTCCAAGAGAAATGGGGGCTGGAGCATGATACGGAATAGGATCAAGGAATACCGCGCCAAATACGGCATGAAGCAGGAGGATCTGGCAAAGCGGGTGGGCGTCCGCAGGGAGACCATAGGGAACTTGGAAAAAGGCAGGTACAACCCGTCCCTGGTGCTGGCGTGGAATATCGCGAAAGCATTTGACGCTTCTATTGAAGATGTGTTTACAGTAGAAAACTGACACACAGCCCCAGAGGGTGCGGAACGCAAAAAACCGGGCGGAGGGAATGGAGACCTGCCGCCCGGTCAGTTTTTGAGGGGAGGGCGCCGCCCATCAATCCCCCAGCGCCCGCCGGAGACGGGAAAGGCCGTCCAGCATCTGGCTGCGGGGGCAGGCCAGGTTCATGCGGAGAAAGCGCTTTCCGTTCCCCCGGTAGACGTCCCCCGGGGACAGGCGCAGGCCCGTCTTTTCCCGGATCCGGGCGGCCAGCTCCTGGGCGTTTTGGGTCACCGCGCCGCAGTCCAGCCACAGCAGATAGGTGCCGTGGGACAGCACGGGCCGCACCTGGGGCAGCTCCCGCTCCAGATACGCCCAGGCCTGCCGCTTGTTCTCCGCCAGATAGGCCCGCAGGGCGTCCAGCCAGGGGCCTCCTTTGGTAAAGGCGGCGACGGCGGCTTCCGCGGCGAAGCAGTTGGGCTCCGCCACCTCGTCGGTGTTCAGTGCCCGCCAGACCTTGTGCCGCAGCACGCCGTCCGGCACCGCCACCGCCGAAGTTTGCAGCCCCGCCAGGTTGAAGGTTTTGGTGGGGGCGATGCAGGTGATGCTGTTTTGCCGGCAGAGGTCCGACACGGAGGCAAAGGGCGTATAGGCATACCCGGGATCCGTCAGGTCGCAGTGGATCTCGTCGGAGAGGACGACCACGTGGTGTTTCCAGCACAGCGCACCGATCCGCTCTAGCGTCTCCCTGTCCCAGATCGTGCCTACGGGGTTATGGGGGTTACACAAGAGCAGCAGCGTAGTTTGGGGATCCGCCAGCTTCCGCTCCAGGTCGGCCCAGTCGATGGCGTACGCCCCGCCGGCGTAGGCGAGGGGGGACTCCAGCACGCGCCGGCCGTTGTTTTCGATGGAGTGGAAGAAGATGTTATATACCGGCGTCATAGTCAGGACATTTTCCCCCGGCGTCGTGAGCTTGCGCACCACGCTGGAAATGGTGGGTACCACGCCGGTGGAGAAGAGCAGCCAATCCTTTTCCATGGAAAAGCCGTGCCGGTCCCGCCACCAGCCGGCAATGGCGTCATACCACGCCTCCGGCACGTCCGTGTAGCCGTAAACGCCGTGGGCGGCCCGCTCCTGGATTGCGGCCTGGATCTCCGGGGCGGTGGGGAAGTCCATGTCCGCGATCCACATGGGCAGCTCTCCGGGGCCCACGTCCCATTTGGTGGCGTGGGTGCCCCGGCGGTCTGTGATCTGGTCAAAATCGTAAGGCATCGTCTTTGCTCCTTTTTGCCGCTTAGCGCCCGTCTCTCAGCGGCGGAAACCGCTGGAGGCGGGCGCACTGCTTACTCGCTGGTGACGTCCGCGCCGAAATACTGCTCCGACAGCGCCGCCAGCTCGCCGGAGGCGCGCATGTCCTCCAGCGCCTGGTTGATGGCGTCCACCAGCCGCGTATTCCCCTTGGGGACAGGGATCTGGGAAGAGGTGGTGGCGTCGGTGGTGGCTACGATCTTCACCGGCGCATCCGGATGCTGGTTCAGGTAGTCATAGAAGGCGGTCTCCGCGTTCAGCATGCAATCGGCCCGGCCGCTGAGGATCAGTTCGATCCCCTGGGCCACCGCATCCACACTGACCAGTTCCGCGCCGTAGCCCTCCGCCTCCTGACCCCAGCTGCTGGTGAGGTTCTGGGCGGCCTGCTTGCCCGCCAGATCGGCAAAGCCGGCGATGTCCGCGTTGTCCTCCGCCACCAGAAGGGCGCCGTGGACGTAGGTGTAGGGCGCGGAGAAGTCGTACTTCTCCGCCCGTTCGTCCGAGTACTCCACCTCATTGACGATGATGTCGATCCGCCCGGAGTCCAGGGCACCGAACAGGGAGTCCCATTCCGCCTCCATAAACTCGATGTCCACCCCGAGATGCTGGGCGATCCCCCGGGCCACATCCACGTCAAAGCCCACCAGATTGCCGTCCTCGTCGTGGTAGCTGTTGGGGGAATAGGTGCCCTCCGTGCCCACCACGATGACGTCCGCCTCCTGGATTTTGTCCAGCAGGTCCGCTGCTTCGGCGCCGCCGGCATCGCCCGTGGGGGTGTTCTCGCCTTCACTGCCGGCGCCCGCCCCTTGGGAGCCGCACCCGGCCATGAGCCCCGCGGCCAGGACAAGGGCCATGAGCGCCGCGATCCATCTTTTCTTCATAGGAAATTACCTCCTGAAATTGTCCTATCCATGTGGAAATGCAAATGGCAGATTCCTTGCTGCACACGCAAACGCGCCTTTTGCTCTTTTTGTAAGTATCAAGTATACTATAGCCGCATGGGAAATAGATAGCAAATACTTATTTATTATGTGGAAATATAGTTGTATTTTATGGAATGCCCTGTTATACTGGACCAAAAGGAGGCGGAGGCCATGGAACTGCGCGTCTTGCACTATTTCCTGGCGGTGGCCCGGGAACAGAGCATATCCGCCGCGGCGGAGTCCCTGCATCTCTCTCAGCCCACCCTTTCCACCCAGCTGAAAGCCCTGGAGGGAGAACTGGGCAAACAATTGCTGATCCGCGGGACCAAGGGCTCCCGCAAGGTGGTGCTGACCGACGAGGGGATGATCCTGCGCAAGCGGGCGGAGGAAATTTTGTCTCTGGTCAAGCGGACGGAGGACGAAATCAGCCGCACCGACGAGGCCATCGTCGGCGACGTCTATATTGGAGCGGGGGAGACGGACATTGTCCGCTTTTTCGCGCGGACCGCCAAGGAACTGCAGAGGGATTACCCGGATATTCACTACCACATCTCCAGCGGGAACGCGGAGTATGTGCTGGAATATCTGGACAAGGGCCTGATTGACTTTGGGCTGCTGTTTGGCACGGTGGACACGCAGAAGTATGAGTCCCTGCCGCTCCCGGCCCGGGATGCGTGGGGGGTGCTCATGCGCCGGGATTCTCCCCTTGCGGAGAAGGCGGGCATCTGTCCGGAGGACCTTTGGGATAAGCCGCTGATATTGTCCCACCAACGGGGCGACGCGCAATATCTGTCGCAATGGATGAAAAAGGACCCTGCGGCGCTGCGCGTGGTGGCTACCTATAACCTGGTCTACAACGCCTCTCTGCTGGTGGACGAGGGGCTGGGGTACGCACTGTGCCTGGACAAACTGGTCCA
>CALWOS010000222.1 GCA_944383185.1 uncultured Oscillospiraceae bacterium | reverse complement strand
CTTCGCGGCCCTGCTGGCACTGTCCTTTGCAGCGTTCAACTATTTCGGAGTCAAGAAGATGCCGGAAGGCACGGCGGAGATGAGCGAGATCGCCTCTGCCATCCGTGTCGGCGCCGGCGCGTTCATCGACTATGAGTACCGGGTACTCTACGCGGTGATCGCGGTGGTAGCGGTGATATTGGCGGTTGTGACCACCTGGCATGCCGCCGTGGCGCTGTTGATCGGATCGGTGATGTCCGGCTGCGCCGGCTTCATTGGCATGAAGATCGCCACCTATGCCAACGTCCGGGTTTCCAACCAGGCCCGGGTCACAAAAGACATCGGCAAAACCGTAAAAGTGGCCTTCCGGGGCGGCTCCGTTATGGGCCTGTGCGTGGGCGGCTTTGCACTGCTGGGCCTGTTTTTGGTGTATGTGATCTTTGGCCTGGGAATGGGCCAGCTGTCCATCACTGAGGCCAGCTACAAGAACTTCCTTGGCTTGCGGTTTATCCCCTTCACCATGACACTCTCCGGCTACGCCCTGGGCTGCTCCATTGTGGCCATGTTCAACCGTGTGGGCGGCGGCATCTACACCAAGGCTGCCGACATGGGCGCGGATCTGGTGGGAAAGACCGAGGCCCATATTCCTGAGGACGATCCCCGGAACCCGGCCACCATCGCCGACAACGTGGGCGACAATGTGGGCGACGTGGCGGGCCTTGGCTCGGACCTGCTGGAGAGCTATGTGGGCGCCATCTCTTCCGGCATCATCCTGGCTTATCACATGTTCCTGCAGTCCCAGGCCCTGGGCACCGGCATGACGGCGACCATGCTCAAAAAGTGCGTGCTGTTCCCGCTGATCTTTGTGGCCATCGGCATGATCGCCTGTTGCATCGGCATCGCGTCGCTGCTGTTCAAGCAGAAAATGTCCCAGAATCCCCACAAGGATCTCAACGGCGCCACCTATGTGGCGGCGGGCCTGACCATTGTGCTGGGCTGCGCCTCTTCCTACCTGCTGTTCCGCGGCGAAGACCTCTCCATCCTCCATGCGGCCCTGGGCTTCTCCGTGGGCAGCCTGTCGCCGTGGATCGCCGCGGCGGTGGGCGTGGTTGCCGGCGTGGTCATCGGCATGCTGGCGGAATACTACACTTCGGATGAATATAAGCCCACCCGTCGCCTGGCCCAGGCCTCCACGGAGGGCCCCGCGCTCACCATCACCCAGGGCCTGGCGCTGGGCATGAAGTCCTGCATGGCGCCTTGCGTCATCCTGGCGGCGGGCATCATCGCCTCCTATCAGGTGTCTGGCATGTACGGCGTGGCCATGTCGGCCATGGGCATGCTGTCCTTCGTGACTGCCACCGTGTCGGTGGATACATACGGCCCCATTTCCGACAACGCCGGCGGCATCGCCGAGATGAGCCAGCTGGAGCCGGAGGTCCGCCGGATCACCGATACCCTGGACTCCGTGGGCAACACCACCGCCGCCATCGGCAAGGGCTTTGCCATTGGCTTCGGAGCCCTGGCGGGTCTGGCTCTGATGATCTCCTACCTCTATTCCTTCAATGAGGCGGGCACCGACCTGATCCTCAACATGATGACACCCATGATCCTGGCCGGCGCCATTGCCGGCGGTGCGCTGCCCTTCCTGTTCTCCGGCATGCTCATTGAGGCCGTGGCCAAGGCGGCCCGGAAGATGGTGGACGAGGTGCGCCGCCAGTTCCGGGAGCGGCCGGGCATCCTGGACGGTACGGAAAAGCCCGACTACAAGACCTGCATTTCCATCTCCTCCAAGGGCGCCATCGGCGAGATGAAGGTCCCCAGCCTGCTGGCCATTGTGGTGCCGGTGGCCGGCGGCTTCCTGTTCGGGCCGGAGATTGTGGGCGGCCTGATCATCGGCTCCACCCTCAGCGCCATTATGATCGCCATTTTCTGCGGCAATGCCGGCGGCGCCTGGGACAACGGCAAGAAGTACATTGAGGCCGGCGGCGTGGAAGGCGCGGCCAAAGGCGACGCCACCCATGACGCGGCTGTGGTGGTCGACACCGTGGGCGATCCGCTGAAGGACACCGTGGGCCCCTGCCTGGATATCTTCATCAAGATCATGTCCACCGTTTCCCTGGTGGCTGTGGCCGTGTTCTCCAAATACAACCTCTTTGGCCTGTTCTTCTGAAGAAGGGCAGAAAAAGGCTCCGCGTCTTTCCCGGCGCGGAGCTTGTTTTTTTGGATCGTCTGGAAAGCGTCGTGCGGCCTCCCTTTACAGGCTGTAATAGTATTCTTTGATCTTCCGTGCCATCAGCTTTCTGCGTTGCAGCAGGAAATCAGGGTAGCTTTCGGCGGTCATATCCACGATGTCTCTGGGGATGCAATTTGCGTCCAGATTCTTCCAGAACTCGTCGGCGTCGAGGATCGTCCCGATGGCGGCTTCCTTGCTTTCGCACTGTTGCAGAGCGGCGCGGAAATAGCGCTCCGGCGCTTTGGCGCCGATGGAGATGTTGACGCCGGTATCCAGGTACGTATAGTTTGCGATCTGATTGTAGAGCGACTTGTTGTCAAAGCCGCTTTTTTTCAGATATTCCTTGGGGAAGATGTGGTGAACATCCCCGGCGACGGAGATCAGATTGGCGACCCGTGAGGAATTGGACAGCAGGGAACGGTCGCCCATGAAGACCTGCGCGGCGAGGAATGTGCAAAAATAGGGGCTGTTGATGGATGAAGTTTCCAGATTTTGCACCAGCCCCATCTCCCAGAAGGCGTCCGAGAGCAGCGCGGCTTCATTTTCCGCGAAAAATGGCAAAAATCCCTTGCTTTCGATGCCACGCAGGTCGCGATCCATCTGCGATTCCGGCGAGCCGATATAGCGGCCGGTCAGCGTCGATAACACGAACCATTTCTGTATGTATTGCTTGACCTGTACCTTGGGAATTTTGCCACTGCGCTGCAGAATCAGGTAGAGCGTATAGGCAAAGTCCAGCGTCATTTTGGAATTGAGCAGCTTGGAAGTGATGAAACCGGCGGACTTGATGGCGAGGACGAATTGCTCAAAGCCATACTGGTTCATAAAGTTCGTCACGCCGCGACTGAGTTTTTCAAAACTCTCCTCGGCGATTTCTTCTTTGTAAGTCCTGTCCTCAAAGTCCCTGCCGGAGAGCAGGCTCACCAGGTCGCCCAGTTTGGCGCGCCCGAACATATGCATGAAGGACACGCGCAGCATGTCGCTGTAAGACGGATCGTAGATGTCCCCCTGATCGTCCTTGAGCCATTTCAGCCTGGCGGCATAGGGGCAATTCATGAACTCCGCGTCGCCGCCCGAGAGCTGATGGTAAAACGATGGGTCGGCAGCCAGATGACAGAAATAATCGATGGCTTTGCGCAGAAGATTTCCGCCGTGCTGCGTGTCCGCGGCAATTTTGGACATGGCGAAATCCGCTTCGTTGAGCCGCTTGCCCTGCGAGTTGATGCGGACAAAGATTTCCGTCACTTCGCTGATGTCCAGATTGGGGACCAGCGTGATCGCGCCCAACTGACAGTTCTGGATGGATAGCAATTGCGTGATGGCGCGGTCGACAATGTCCTCGTCCGCGTCGGGATTCAGCTCCAGATAGCGGTTGATGAATTTTCGCGTGGAAAAGCCCGGCTTGAACATGGGGGAAATGTCGGAGATCCATGCCTTGCTGTTCAGATGCGCCGGCGTCTGGACGGCAAAGCGTTCATCCTCGTCGGTCGCCAACGGGTTGAAAGCGATGCGCATGACCTTTTCCTCGTAATCTTCCGTGAGAATCTTGTGCCCGGCAATCGCCGTCATCAGCGCTGTCACGCGCTGTTGGCCGTCGATCAGCACCTTTTTGCCGACGGCTTCCTTGCCGTTTTTCAGGCGCACATTGGGGTTTTGCCAGATAATCAGGTAGCCCGTGGGATAGCCGTTGTACAGGGAATCGATGAGGTCGCGTACCTGCTTGCCTTTCCACACAAAAGGACGCTGTATTTCTGGGATGGCGATCTCGCCTGCCTCAATATACCCGAGGATGGAATTGATCGAGTATTGCGTAACGGTGTATTTGTCGTATGTCGCCATGATCGCCCCTCCGTTTTCCGCGCCTTTTCGCGCCGGGCATGCTCTTGATACCATCAGCCCTTACCAGAATATAATATAGACGATGCGCGGTCGTTTGTCAACGGCAATCGCGTGTGCGACATTGGGAAACAGTACCCGTCATATCCCTTCCACCACGGCCTCCCCCGTCCACGCCACCAGCAGCAGGCCGTCCGTCACCGCCACGCGGGCGGGGACGCCGGTAAATTCGTTGCTCACGCCCATGGGGTAGTCGTCGCGCAACGTGAAGCCGTGCT
>CALWOS010000221.1 GCA_944383185.1 uncultured Oscillospiraceae bacterium | reverse complement strand
ATCATGACCACCTTCTTGTGGGTGGCGGCCACGGTGACGGTCATCTGGTTGTGCTCCCGCTCGGCCTTGGTGGGATTGAAGAGGTACTTCTCCCCGTCCCAGCCCAGGACGATGCCCGCGATGGGCCCGGCCCAGGGCACGTCGGAGATGGCGGTGGCGGCGCTGGCGCCGATCATGGCGGTGACCTCCGGGGAGCAGTCCCGGTCCACGCTGAGCACCTCGCAGACGATGACCACGTCATTGCGCAGGTCGCTGGGGAACAGGGGCCGCATGGGCCGGTCAATGAGGCGGCTGGCCAGCACGGCGTTGAGGCTGGGGCGGCCCTCCCGGCGCATGAAGGACCCGGGGATGCGCCCCACGGCGTAGAGCTTTTCGTTGAAGTCCACGCTCAGAGGGAAGTAGTCGATGCCGTCCTTGGGCCGGGCGGAGGCGGTGACGGTGCACAGCACGGTGGTCTCGCCGTACTGGCAGAGGACCGCGGCATTGCACAGCTCCGCCATGCGCCCCACCTCCAGGGAGAGGGGACGGCCGCAGAAATCCATGGTGTAGGTCTTTTGGTTGGGAAATTCCTTGTGCTTGATGATCATGGAAAGGCTCCTTTCTTTCGTGTCGCGGAGCCGGTGACTTTAGCACTTGAAAAAGAATATGGGAAGCACGTCCTTTTTCAAATACTAAAATCTACCAGGCTCCGGCTTTATCCGGACTTAAAAACCTTTAGAGAATTCGCGGCCTCAGCCGCGGACAAAGTGCTGTCCTTTTTGGCAAAGAAGACTGTCCCTTCTTTGACAAGATAAAACGCCGGGACGATTCAGTTGTCCCGGCGTTTCCCTCATTCCCCTCGGCAGTCGGAGGAACGTTCCCTCCGGAAAATACTTGCTTATTTGCGGATACCCAGCTTGGCGATCCGGGCGCGGTAGCGCTCGATGGCCCATTGCGGCTTGCCGCAATGGGGTCCCGGGCGATTACAGGTCCTCGGCGGAAGTGAATCCCGCCTGCGGAAATCCGGCATCCGCCGGATTTGCGGGCATAGCCCGTCCCGCCAAAAGGCGGGTCCCGGACATCTCGCGCCGGTTGCCAAGAGCCGGCCGCCTAGCCGTGCTTACTTGCGGATACCCAGCTTGGCAATCAGGGCGCGGTAGCGCTCGATGTCCTTCTTGGCCAGGTAGTCCAGCAGACGGCGGCGCTTGCCCACCATTTTGTACATACCCAGACGGCTGTGCTTGTCGTTGGGATGCTGCTTCAGGTGCTCGGTGAGTTGGCGGATGCGCTCCGTGAGGATAGCCACCTGCACCTCGGGGGAACCGGTGTCGGTCTCGTGGGTGCGGTTGGCGTTGATGACGGTAGTTTTCTGGTCTTTTGTGATCATGGGAAACACGCTCCTTTCGTTTTCTGCAATACCCGCCGGCTCAGTGAAAGGGAGAAAGGCACCTGCCAGACACCGGGTCCGGGGGCATAAGCTAGAAAATGATACCATAGTTTTCCCGTTTTGTAAAGAGAAATGTATTCCTTTTCCCTAGGCTGCGGCAAGGTTTTCAAAAAGTTCACCCATGTATTGACGAAGCGGGTATAATAGAAGGGCGGTGGCGCGCCGCATACATATTGCATCGCAAGCGCATAATTTTGGGAAAGGGGGAGCACCCCGAATATGGCTAAGAAAGCCCTGATCATCGAAGATGACGCCAACATCGCCGAACTGCTGCGCCTCTATCTGGAGAAAGACGGCTTCACCGTGGCCCAGGCTGCCCAGGGAGACAAGGGCCTGGAGCTTTTTGAGAGCTTTTCCCCGGACATCATCCTGCTGGACATCATGCTCCCGGTGATGGACGGGTGGAAGGTCTGCGCCGAGATCCGCAAGACCTCCAAGGTCCCCATCATCATGCTCACTGCCAAGAGCGAGACCTTTGACAAGGTCACCGGCCTGGAGCTGGGGGCGGACGACTATGTCACCAAGCCCTTTGAGGTGAAGGAACTCCTGGCCCGGATCCATGCGGTCCTCCGGCGCACGGAGGAACCCAGCGCCCCGGAGTCCAAGCGCCTGGAGTTCCCCGGGCTCATTATCAATCTGGATTCCTATGAGCTGGTGGTCAACGGGAAAAAAGTGGACACCCCGCCCAAGGAGCTGGAGCTCCTGTACCATCTGGCCTCCACCCCCAACCGGGTCTACACCCGCAACCAGCTCCTGGACGAGGTTTGGGGCTTTGATTACTTCGGCGATTCCCGCACCGTGGACGTGCACATCAAGCGCCTCCGGGAAAAGCTGGAGGGCGCTTCTGACGCCTGGAGCCTGAAAACCGTCTGGGGCGTGGGGTATAAGTTCGAGGTGGCGGAGAGCTGACCGGCGCGCCATGAACAGCATATATTTTAAAAATTTCTGCACCACGGCTACGCTGGTGCTGCTGTGCTTTCTCTTCCTGGGGGCCAGCTTCACCCTCCTGGGCCGGAGCTTTGTCATTGACGCCAACCAGGAGGGCCTGAACACCTGTGCCCAGGAGACCGTGCGCACGGCCCGGGCATTCGGGGACGGGGACCTGACGAGCTGGGATCTCCGGATGAACCTGAGCGCCATGGCCCGGATCACAGGGGATCACATTTTCCTCACCAATGCGGAGGGCTGGGTGGTCTCCTGTTCGGACACGGACCTGTCCTGCGGTCACATTGGCCAGTGTATCGACCCGTCGGTCCTCGCCACGGCGGAGAGCGCGGGGAAATACAGCCAGCTGACCACCCTGGGCGGCTTTTACGCCGCGCCCCACTACGTGGTGGCCATGCCTATCCAGGGCGACAACGGCGCCGTGGCGGGCTTCGCCTTTGTCTCCGCCAACAGCAGCGAGATCATCGGGGTATGGAGCACCTTCATTGTGACGCTGCTCCTGGCAGCAGGCGGCATTCTGCTGTTTGCCATGTTCTTCACCCTTTATGCCTCCAAGCGCCAGGCCAAGCCCCTGAACGAAATGGCCACCGCCGCCCGGCGCTTTGCCCACGGGGACTTTTCCGTCCGGGTGGAGGACGACGGCAGGGAGGATGAAGTGGGGGAGCTCACGAGGAGCTTCAACGCCATGGCCGACGCCATGGAGCAGAGCGAGATGCTCCGCAGGGATTTTATCGCCAACGTCTCCCACGAGCTCAAAACCCCCATGACCACCATTGCCGGCTTTGCCGACGGCATTTTGGACGGCACCATCCCCGCCGAGGAGCAGAGCCGCTATCTCACCACCATCTCCACGGAGACCAAACGCCTCAACCGCCTGGTACGGCGGATGCTGGACATGTCCCGCATCCAGCGCCAGGACCCCCAGGTGCTCAAAAGCAAGAGCTTTGACATCTGCGAGGTCATCGTCACCACCATGCTCAACTTCGAAAAGAAGATCAACGACAAGCATCTCCAGGTGGACCTCCAGGTGCCCGAGAGCGCCATATACGTCCTGGGGGACGGCGACGCCATCACCCAGGTGGTCTACAACCTTCTGGACAACGCCGTGAAGTTCTCCCCGGAGGGGGAGACGCTCCACGTAGGGCTGTGGAAGCAGGGAGGGCGCGCCTTCGTCTCCGTGCGCAACCGGGGGGACACCATCCCGCCCGAGGAGCTGCCCCTCATCTTTGACCGCTTCCACAAAACGGACCGCTCCCGCTCCCGGGACCGGGACGGGGTGGGCCTGGGCCTCTATATCGTCAAGACCATCCTGGACAACCACGACCAGGACATCAACGTCACCAGCGAAAACGGCGTGACGGAATTCACCTTTACCCTGGAGCTCCGCCCCGCCAAGGCGGAAAAGGCCCCTAAACCGGACAAGTCTGGAAAAACGGACAAGCCCTCCGGCAAGGGGGACAAATCCCACAAGCAGGACAAATCTCCCAAGGGATAACGGCCCTCTCGCTCTGAAATAGCCCGGCTGGCATGGTTTTTTCCAAACCGTGCCACAAATTCACGGTTTTTTCATAATGTATTCATACGGGCGTTAATTTCCCTTGATATATTCACCTCAGCCTCAAGGAGGAAACACAGTATGCAAACCGACCACAGCAAGCACCGCAAAGATTG
>CALWOS010000220.1 GCA_944383185.1 uncultured Oscillospiraceae bacterium | reverse complement strand
GGCAAGCCGGAGGACGTGGATACGGCCCGGGAGAAGTCTCAGTCTCTGGCAGAGATCATCCGGGAGCTGGAAGACATTGACCGGGAGATCGCCGACAAGCTGGAGAAGCGCGGTAAGTACGGCCAGTATGGAGAGGATGATGGATCGGGCTTCCGGCTGTTCCCGGCTGACCCCGCCGTGTTCGTCTGTCGGGACATCCTGACCGGAGGCTACGGGTGTGCCCGCATTGGCCGCACTGAGGCTATGGTGAATGCCCGAGCCTTAGGGGAGGAAAAGCTGCGCTGGATTGCGCGGGCTTGCGGTGTTGACGAAGGCGAGGCTGTAGACAAATATCTGACCAACAACACCTATGAAATCCAGGACCCTCCCACATTGGATTTTAATATCAATCAAAAAAGGAGCATAAGAAAAATGGAAAAAATTGAAACCCGCGCCCTGCAATCTTATCTCTGCAAGGGCATTGCCAACATGACAGAGGACGAGCGCCGTGCCCTGACCACCACCGGCAGCGGCAGTGCCGTGATTCCCACCGCCATTGTGGACCGGCTGATTTCCACTGCCGGCTTGAGCATCCTGACCCACCGCGCCACCCACCTGGCCGATGGCCGTCCCGGCAAGCTGGTGATTCCTGTGGCTCCTGCTGCTGGCGGTGTGGGCTGGCACCAGGAGCTGACAGACATCACTGTCTATGATCAGTCTCTTTCCTCCATTACCCTGTCCGGTGCGGAGCTTGTCAAGCTGGTTGCGGCTTCCCGCGCCATGATCGAAATGGCAACGGATAACTTTGAAACCTACCTGATCAACCTGCTGGCCGGTGAGGTATTGGATGTACTGGAGGACAGCTATGTAAGCGGCAAGGCCGGGACAAATAACTGCCCCGGTGATGGCCTGGATAACCTGACCCTTACTGGGCGGACCGTTACAGCTACCACGTCTATCACCGTGGCCGATGTGGCTGAAGCCCTGGCGCTGCTTCCTGCAAAGGTCCAGCGGGGCGGCCTGGTGTTGGCCAACGCCTCCACCCTGGCCGGTATTCTGATGGAGAAAAACACCTATGCCTTTGACCCCTCCAGCACTTTGCAGTCCCTGGGCGTGGAACTGGTGCAGGACCCCCATGTGGCAGATAACACCGTCTATGTTGTGGGCGAATTGTCTCAGACACTTTTCCTGAACTTCTGGCAGAATATCGCTGTCCGGCGCTCTGAGGACGCCATGCTTGCAAAGAACGCCATTGCTTTCCTCGCAAGCTGCGTCTGCGGCTTTGCCTGGAACAGCAATAACGTGGCAAAGATTACTTTGTCCGCCTGATTCTAAGTAAGCAGAGGCCCTTTCGGAATGGTCCGGAGGGGCCTCTTTTCTCCTGCTGGTGTGTCTTTCTGTGTGTCTTTGACATAAAAACCAGAGGTGCGATAAAAAAGCAAAAGCCCTGTAGCCATTGAAACTACAGGGTCTTTCATGGAGCTGCTACCCAGATTTGAACTGGGGACCTCATCCTTACCAAGGATGCGCTCTACCGACTGAGCTATAGCAGCATTTGGATTTCAAGGAACTGGCCCCTTATTCACAAGGGGCCAGTTCCTGTGGCGACCCAGAACGGGCTCGAACCGTCGACCTCCAGCGTGACAGGCTGGCGTTCTAACCAACTGAACTACTGGGCCTCAAACGCTTTGCCATTATACAAAACCTGACGCGGTCTGTCAATAGGTTTTTGAAAATTTTTTGTTTTCCCGGAGCGGCACGGCTTGCCACCGGAGCGGGGGTGTGCTATAATTGCCGCATACCAAAGCCTGGAACGGGAAAGGGGAGAGGCGCCGTGAGAAAAAAGGTCTTTGCGCTGCTGCTGGCGGCGGCGCTGGTGCTGTGCTGTGCCGGCCCCGCCCTTCCGGCGGAGGCCGCCGGGGTGTTTCTGGCGGTGGACGACACCCTTTTGAGCAGCGCGCCCTATGTCTCCGGCGGCACCGCCTATGTCCCCTACTCGGTCCTGAGCTATTTCGGCATTTACAGCGCTTACTTCGAGACGGGGGTCATTTCCCTGTACACCAGTTCGCTCCAGCTGAACTTCGACATCAACAACGGCGGCTGCCAGGACGCCGCCGGCAACAGCTACACCGCCTCCGCCATCTATTACGGCGGCATCGCCTATGTGCCGGTGGTGTTCTGCGCGACCTATTTCGGCGCGTTCAGCTTCAGCTACATCACCAGCAGCTACGGCGACGTGCTCCGCCTCACCTCCGGGGCACAGGTCCTCTCGGACCGGGAATTTATCAACGCCGCAGCCTCGGCCATGGGCGGCGGCTCCGCCACCCACACGCCTACCCCCGCGCCTACCCCCAGCGCCAGCCCTTCCCCCACGCCGACACCCACCCCGGAGCGGGACCGCTCCGACGTGACCGTCTATCTGAGCTTTACGGGCCTGCCGTCGGAGCGGGCAGCGGAGCTTCTGCGCCAGCGGGACCTCCGCTGTGGCTTTTTCCTCTCAGCGGAGGACATCCGGTCCGACCCGGAGCAGGTGCGCGCCCTGGCGGGACAGGGGCACACCCTGGGCGTGGTTTGCGGCCAGGACGCCGGGGGGGACTGGGCGGAGGCGGCCCAGCTCCTGTTCGAGGCTGCCGGTATATGGCCCACCATGCTTGCACCCCTGCCGGAGGGGGAGGCCGCGGCCGCAGCTCTGGCGGAGGAATGGGGTTTGGCGCTGTGGCTCCCGGAGATCAACGGGGAGACCGTCCCGCCGGAGGATCGCAGCCTGGTCTGGTATACCGGGCAACTTGCCGGCGCAGCGGGAAGCGTTGGGGTGCAGGTGGCCCGGCCAGAGCCGGACGGGGAAGGAGACGCGGAACTGGATTACCAGCTGCTGCGCTATTTGCTGGCCAGCGGCTATACGCTCGGCGCCGTCCGGGAGACGGTGCTGTTGGAGGGGAACTAGCGATGGAACACAAAAAAGAGCTGAAGGCCGCCGTGCTGGCGGCGGGCAAGGGCAAGCGGATGCACACCGAGGGCTGTGACCTGCCCAAGGTGCTGCGCGTGGCCAAGGGGCGCCCCCTTTTGGCCTGGGTCCTGGACGCGCTGGCCTTTCTCCCACCGGAGGACACGGTCCTGGTGGTGGGCTATCAGCGGGAGCAGGTCCTCGCGGCCTTCCCGGGCTATGCCAGCGCCGTCCAGGAGCAGCAGCTCGGCACCGGTCACGCGGTGATGGCGGCCCTCTCCGCCCTGGGGGATTACCGGGGCGACCTCCTGGTGTGCTGCGGGGACATGCCCCTGCTGCGCCGGGAGACGTATGAGGCCCTGGTCTCCCGCCACCGGGAGCGGGGCAACGCCTGCACCATCCTTACTGGGGAGACGGACATCCCCCTGCCCTACGGCCGCATCCTGCGCGCTGCGGACGGGGCCTTTGCCGGCGTGGTGGAGGACAAGGACTGCACGCCGGAGCAAAAGGCCATCACGGAGCTCAACAGCGGGGTCTATGTCTTTGACGCGCCAAGCCTGGCCGCCGTCCTGGGCAGCCTCCGCCGGGCCAACGCCCAGGGGGAATACTACCTGACAGACGCGCCGCTGCTGCTCCAGAAGGCCGGGAAACCGGTGGACGCCTGCCGCCGAGATTTGGGGCTTGAGATCCTGGGCGTGAATACCCCGGAACAACTGGCGGAGGTGGAGGCTCTGCTCCCCTGAGGACGGCGCCGCGCCCCACGATATAACCAACCCTCTTTCCGGAGCCTCCGGCAAAAGCACCCGGCGGGCCGGGGAGAGGGGTTTTTAATTAGATAATATGCTAATAGACTAATACGCTAAAGTGTGCTATAGTATGCTCAGGAAGGAGGGATGCGCCATGGCGGATATACGGGAGAGCCTGCCCTGGGAGGACCGGGTGTCCCTGTCGCTGCGGCGGCTTTATGAGGATTACGGCTACAGCCGCTACCGCATGGCCCGGTTCGAGCCCTATGACCTGTACCGGGAAAACCGGAACTTTCTGGACGGCGGCGCCGTTTTGACCTTTACGGACCCCAGCGGCCGACTCATGGCGCTGAAGCCGGACGTGACCATGAGCATCGTGAAAAACCTGCGCCCGGAGACCCGGGTGCAGAAGCTATACTACGTGGAGAACGTCTTCCGCCTGGCCCACGGCACCCGGGAATACCGGGAGATCGGCCAGATCGGCGTGGAGAGCATCGGCGCGGCGGACCTCTATGCCCAGAGCGAGGTCCTCGCCCTGGCGGAGGCGACCCTGGCGGCGGTGGACGGAGAATATCTCCTGTGCCTGAGCAGCATGCGCTTCATCGGCGCGGTGTTCGCCGCCTGCGGCTTTGCGGCGGAGCGTGCCCACCGGGCCATGGAACTGCTCCGGCGGCGGAGCCTGGGGGAGCTGGAGGCGCTGTGCCGGGAGGCGGGGGCCTCCCCCTGGGCCACGGCGCTCCTTTTGGGCGCCGCCCGGCTCTCCGGTACGCCGGAGGAGGTGCTGCCCGCCGTGGCGGAGCTTGCCCCGGACGGGGAGATGGAGGCGGCCCTCCGGGAGCTGGAGGCGCTGTGCGCCATTGTGAAAAGCTCCCGGCTGCGCCTGGACTTCACCATGCTCAGCGACCTGGACTATTATAACGGCATCGTCTTCCAGGGCTTTGTCCGGGGCCTGCCCCGGGCGGTGCTTTCGGGGGGGCGGTATGACGGGCTTCTGGAGCGCTTCGGCCTCTCCCTGCCGGCTTTGGGCTTCGCCCTCTATCTGGGGGAGCTGGAGCGCTACTTCGGCGGGACAGAGAACGGCACGCCGGACGCGG
>CALWOS010000219.1 GCA_944383185.1 uncultured Oscillospiraceae bacterium | reverse complement strand
CGTAAAGAAGAGATAGGCGCAATCGATGGAAAAGGGTTGGAAGCTTCTCGCTTCCAACCCTTTTCCATCGCCCGGTTTATCCAACGGAGGTCTCTCCCGCCTTTTGGGCGGCGCGGGAGGTTCCCTCACGATCCCTCTTTATATATCTTCTCCCATTCCCGCAATTTCCTCTTGCAGATTCCCCAGGAAGCGGCCCGCGTGGGCGCCGTCCATTTGGGTGTGGTGGAACTGGAAGGAAATGGGCAGCAGGGCTTTTTCCCCGTCCACGCGGTACTTTCCCCAGATCAGGAAGGGATTGTGGAAAATGCCGCTGTGCATCCCGACGGCGCCGTCCAGCTCCACGTCCACAATGGCGGAGGTGCCGATCACCATGTAGTCCTCCGACAGGTCGTGGTCCACACAGGTGTCGCGCACCTGGGCCGTATGGCGCAGATAGCCGGCGTTGAACGCCGCCAGGTCGTCCGTAAAGGCAATGTCGCAGGAGCTCACTTCGCCGTCTCGGTTCCGGACGATGGTATTGACGGCGATCCTGTCGTACTGCATGAGCTTGTCTCCCACAGGCAGCAGATAGAATTCCCGGACCGGGGCGGCGGCCCTGCCGATGCAAAAGGCAAGGAGCATATTGAACTTCAGGCCCCGGGCCCGGCTTGCCCGGATCAGGGGCATCACGTCATAGGTCTTGAAGAAGGTCACCATCGGGTTGGGCGATCGCATCCAGAGGGCAAACGCCGCGGCCCTGGTGGTTTCTTCGGGGCGGATTTCTCTTTTGCTCATGGGCGTCTCCTTCTTTTCAAACGGATGGTTTTTCCACGGCCCCTTCTCCCGCTGCCTGGAGGGCGGCCGCAGCGGCGCCGGGGAGGTTGCCGCCGGGGGATTTGAAAAAACGGATGTGGCGGCCCAGGGCGGGGAGGACTTCTCCCAGCTCCCGGCCCAGGGCGGCGCGGAAAAGGGTGGAACGATAAAACGCGGAACCGTCCGCGACCACGCAGAAGGGAGGGGCGGCATCCGTGCCCGCGCCGGTCTGGCGGAGCAGGGCGGTGAGGACCATGGCCACCAGCCGGGCGGCCCGGGCGTTGCTGTGCCGGAGGATGCCCAGGAGGGTTTCCCGGTCCGCCGGCTCTGTGAGCGCCTCCCACCAGGGGCCGCGGCCCTGGACAAAGTCCTCCAGCGCTTCCGCACGGAAGACGGGTCCGGCTTCCAGGGCCCGGGCACCGGCGGGGGTGAACAGGCCCGCCCGGGCGCAGTGCCCGGCGGCCAGGTACACCAGATGGGCGTGGTAAGCGCCGGAGAGCATTTTTTCCAGAGTGCCCCTGCCGGGGTCGTCGGTGCCCGCGTCCAGCTCCCGGTCCAGAAGGCCCTGGGGCTGGGCATAGTTGCCGCACTCCAGATTGACGATCATGTCCGGGGCGTTCGGGCACTTTCGGAGTTCCACGCCCCTGGCGGCGTAGCAGCAGTTGAAGCCGGTGCCCAGGATCATCCCGGCAGCCCCGGAACCCGCCGCCTCCCGGATGGCCGTGACGCCGCCCAGGAGGGAGGCGGCGGTGTCGTTCAGGAGCACCGCCGGGCCGCAGCCCGCCGGGAGCCGGGACAAAAGGCCGGGGGCCAGGCGGCGGCCCACCAGCTCCGGCAGGCGCAGCTCCTTGGTCAGGCGCAGGAGCACCCCGTCATGGTCCGGGAGGATGGACATGGGGTAGGAAAAACAAAAGCCGATGGGCATGCCGGGACGGGCCAGGGGACGGACCATCTGCCCCAGCGCGTCCCAGAAGGCCCCGGCGGGCAGCGCCGCGCCGCCGCCGGCGCCGGGCATGGGGGCCTCCAGGTAATCCGAGAGCACCGGCGACCCGCCGGAAAAGCGCACCAGGGCCCGGCGGAAACGGGTGCCGCCGCAGTCCAGGGCCAAGACCGCCCCGCTCTCCCGGGGCGGGGGCGCGGCGGCCAGCCAGGTGGGGACCATATCCAGGCTCCCGCCGGCCCCCGCCAGCCCCCGGGCCATTTCCGCCTGGAAGGCCGCGGTGGCGGCGGGGAGGGGGATGCAGTCCGGGTGGAGGCCCAGCTCATATAAAAGCGCGTCCAGTTTTTCCATGGAAATCACCCTTTCCCCGCGCAAAGTCCTAGGGCCATGGTAGCATATTTCTCCGGAATTGAAAAGAAAAATCCGGCGGCGGGAAGCGGGAGAAAAAAGCCAAGGCAGGAGCGAGAGCGCTCCTGCCTTGGCTTTCACAGGTTTTTCAGTTTCAGGAAACGATGCGCCGGGCGCCGTAGTAGTGGTTGTTGTAGTAGGTCTCGCTCAGGGAGGAAATCATAACCCGGCCGCCGCCGGAGCTGGCGTGGATGAACTGGCCGTCGCCAATATAGATGCCGGTGTGGCCGATGTAGCTGTAGCCGCTGTTGGTGAAGCAGATCACATCGCCGGGCTGGAGTTCCGAGCGGTCCACGGCGACGCCGTTCTGGTAAAGGGAGGCGGCGGTGCGGTTGACAGAGTAGCCGCATTCTTTGTAGACATAGTACACCAAGCCGGAACAGTCGAAGCCGGAGGGGGAAGTACCGGCCCAGACATAGGGCACACCCAGGTATTTTTTAGCGGTTTCCACGATCTTTTCCCCTTCCGTGGAGGCGGTGCCCACCGTGGAATCGGACTCTGTACCGGCGTCTGCGCCGGAGGAAGCGCCGGAACCCACCACGCCGCCGGGGCCGGAGACATAGCGCATGTAATCGCTGCTCACATAACCCTCCTGGCCGTTGTAGGAGACCTTGTACCAACTGCTCTCCGCAACGCCGGTGATGTTCATCTGGGTGCCGGTGTCGTATGTACCCAGGATTTGGCTGGAGGTGTTGGGCTCCGCCCGGAGCCGGACAGTGGTGCCCTGGATGGCGCCGACGCCGAAGTTGCCGTTGAGGTTGGCGTTGAGGCTCAGGTACTCTCCGGACATGTAGCCGGATTGGCCGCGATAGATGACGGAATACCAGCCGTCCCCTGTCTCACCGGTGACGATGACGCCGGAAGCGTAAGGCACCACGGCCAGGGACTGGGACTCCGTAGAGGCCTCAGCGCGGAGGTGCAGGGCGGAGGCCTGGACCACGCCGGCCCCCAGGTTGGCGGCAAAGGCTGTGCCGGAAATGCTCAGGCACAGCACGGCGGCAAGTGCTGTCTTTCGGAAAAAGCGCGTCATAATCTGTCCTTCCTCTCTCGGGTCGACAAACAGGAGTCAACTTTGCATCTGGAACAACAAACAGAAAACAGGAAACAGGAAACAAAAGGGGGAGCGGCGCCCTCAGCGGTTGGCCAGGGCGCGGTCCAGCCAGACGGTGGCCACGTCCATGGCCGCGTAGAGGCTGTCCTTCTCGCTCTTTTTCACCACGCGGTCCCGGCTTTTCAGGTCCGGATCCGTGAGCTGGAGCTGGACGGCGACCTTGGTGGCCACGTCCATGTCCTTCACCTTTTTGGTGTCCAGGATCTGCAGCATGATGATGTATTTATCGGACATGCTGCCATAGTAGATGAGGTTATCTTTGCGGCGCAGGGGCCGGCCACGGTATTCCAGGGGGGCGGACTTTTTGCCTTCGGCCAAATGGATCAGTCCTTTCTGAACGAGAATTGTAACTAATTGTAACACGTTGTTTCCTGTTTGTCAACCATGAGAAAGGGAAAAAGGAAGCCGGGATGAATCAGAGCGCGGAGGAGAGGGCGGACATCTGGTTGATGTAGGCGATGAGCTGGTCCATGTAAGGATAGATGTAAATATAGAACAGGACCATCAGGATGATGAACACAATCAGGCCCAGGCAGCTCCAAATGAGGCAGGCGGCGGCGTAATTCCGGCGGTTGCGGTTCTTTGCGCCGCCCAGGGTCCAGACGATCTGGACCAGGAGCCCGACCAGGGGGATGTGCAGCAAAAAGCCGCTCCACAGATAGCTCCAGACGGAGAGAGGGGCTTCCTGGGAGTCAGGCCCGGAGGCTTCCCAAGCCTCCTCGGGGTAGTCCGGCTCCGCTTCAGCGTAGGGCGGCGGGGCCTGCCACTGGTCTACGGGGGGCTGCTGGGGCTGCTGCGCGCCGCAGCGGGGGCAGCGCATGCGGCCTTCCGGCATGGGGGCGCCGCAATTGAAACAGTATTCCATGGTTTTCTCCGTCCTTTTCTGGAGTTTTCAGCATGACGACCCCGGCTGATGCAGTCGGGGTCGTCCGGGAATGCCCGCGGGAGCGGGCCGGGCTAGGCTGGTGCGAAGGCGGAGTTTTGCGGCTCCTCCACCGGGGGCGGCGTGACCACCGGGGGATCCGTGACCGCCGGAGGATCCGTGACCGCCGGAGGATCCGTCACCACCGGGGGATCGGTCACCACGGGGGGATCCGTCACCACCGGGGAGGAGCTGGGAGGCGTTGTGGGCGTCTCAGAGGGCGGCGTGGACTCCGTGGGACTCTCGCTGGGGGATTCCGACGGGGATTCGGACGGGCTCTCCGAGGGAGACTCCGTAGCCTCCGGGATCATGTCGCCGAAGACGCCGGTGGGGGCGCCCAGTTCGGCGGTGGGGAAGCTCTTGTATTCCAAACCTTGGTGAATCTCCGACATGATGGACCGCCAGATGCGGCAGGCGGGGTTGCCGGAGACGCTCATATACCGGGGCGTATCAAAGCCCGTCCACACGGCGGCCAGATAGTAGGGCGTGTAGCCCACGAACCAGCGGTCCTTGTAGTCGGTGGTGGAGCCGGTCTTGCCGGCCACGGGCATGAGCCCGCCCAGACTGGCCTCGGCGCCGGTGCCATAGGTGGCGGCCTGGTTGAGCATATACGTCATGGTATAGGCGGTGTTGGGTTTGAAAGCGGCGATCTGCTCCGGCTGGTTGTCCAGAACCACGTTGCCGTCGCTGTCCAGGACATGGGTGTAGCTCCGGGCGTAGGAGAAGGTGCCGTCCGTGGCAAGGGCCGTGAAGGCCTGGGCCATCTCCCGGACCGTGACGCCGTAGGTCTGCTGGCCCAGGGACAGGGGGGCGTAGGCCTTGTCGCTGTCCACCAGGCTGGTGAAGCCCAGGCGCTCCGTGAGGTAAGACCAGCTTGTGGCGATGCCCAGCTTGTCCAGGATCTGGGCGGAGACGGTGTTCAGAGAGTTCACAAGGGCGGTGAGGATGGTGATGTTGCCCATGTAGCCGCCGCCGGCGTTCTGGGGGAACCAGTTGGTGCCTTTGAGCTTGACCACGCCGTCATAGACCTGGGTGGAGGGGGTGATGAGGCCCACGTCTACGGCAGGGCCATAGGTGGCGATGGGTTTGAAGGAAGAACCGGAAGGGCGCTGGGTGCCAGTGGCCCGGTTCAGCTCAAAGTTGGCGGTCTTTTCTCCCACGCCGCCGGAGAGGGCCAGAATGTCCCCGTTATAGGGGTCCAGCAGCACAATGGCCGACTGAAGCTGGAGCCCGCCGCCGTTCCAGTGAGAAAAGAGACTGCTGGACGCATCGGTGTAGTACTTGTCTACTACGTTCTGGATATTCATGTCGATAGTGGAATAGATCTGGTAGCCGCCGTAATATAGCATGCGGGTGGCGGCG
>CALWOS010000218.1 GCA_944383185.1 uncultured Oscillospiraceae bacterium | reverse complement strand
AGTCAACGACCATCTATTGGAGCGGCCCGGAAACTCCGCCCGAGGAGGCCAGCTATGTATTGGTTCGGTATCTGGACGATGAAGGCGCTCTGATCTGTTCCCCGGCGGCCTATGAGAAGGGCCGGTTCGAGGAAATCGGCGGAGCTTATATTTTCCAGACAGGTGAGGTATTGGGGTGGAGTTACCTCCCCTATGACGAGCGCAATCCGGAGCAGGAAGCCTAATGCTTGCCTGCTCTTTGTTTTTGCCCGCCAAGTCCCCGGCGGGGAATGGAGGGTGCCCACCCTCTGGGGCGAGGGGGTTCCGCGCCCCGGCGCGACCTACTTTTGCCGCCAGGCAAAAGTAGGCAAAAGCTGGCTTAGGGGGATGAAATTGTCGGCCCTTATCGCCAAAGGGCGGCGAACGGTCCTCAAAATTTCACCCCCTAAGAACCCCCGGAAATTTACGGGGGCTGTCACCCGGAAAGCTGGGTAGTTGTCGGCGGCGCGTGGTCGGGGAACTGCCTCTGCGCTGTTTCCCGCTGACGCTGACCTGGTGTTCTCGTTACCCTCTGCGGCCCTCAAAGCCTGCGCCGCTTTGCGGTGCTGTCTCTTGCTGCGCCGGAGATCCCGAGCTCCCGGCCCCGACGCTCGCCCAGGCAGCGCTTAGCGGAGCGGAAAGCGCGGGGCCAGGAGCAGGGGGTGGACTGGTTACGGCGAAAGCCTCTGAAAGCTCGGTTGAATGGTCAAGACTGCCCCTGTTAGTAAAAAGGTTTTCTTTTGGACCGGCCGCGGCCCGTTTTCTTTTCTAAAAAGAAAATGGGGGGCGGAACCGCCTTTGTCTGGCGACAAAAGTAGGTCGCGTCCGGAGACGCGAAACGTCTCCGCCCTTTTGCCAGGGCTGGCGAAATCGCCGCGGAAAATGGGGGGCGGAACCGTTCCCCTGCGGCCAGGGGACACCCCCCTTTGCCCGGCAGGGCAAAAAAGAACCGCCGGAGGGCCCTCCGGCGGCTCTGTGCGCTTGGGAAAGGGATTTACTTCTCGTAGGACACCACCACCCGGCGGTTGGGCTCGGTGCCGGTGGAGAAGGTGGTCACGTGCTCCACATCCTGCAGCGCCGTGTGGATCACGTGGCGCTCATAGGCGCTCATGGGCTCCAGAGCGGCGCTCTTGCGGTACTTGACCACCTTGGCGGCCACCTTTTTTGCCAGGTGCTCCAGGCTCTGCTCCCGCTTCTCCCGGTAGTTCTCCGCGTCCACGTGGACGCGCACCCGCTTGTCCCGGTCACGGTTCACCGCGTAGTTGGTCAGCTGCTGGATGGCGTCCAGGGTCTCGCCCCGCCGACCGATAAGCTGGCCCATCTTCTCCCCCTCCAGAAAGACCTTGTAGCGGTCCTTCTCGGGCTGGTAGACCTTGATAACGGCGGCGCTGTCCATGTGCTCCAGAAGGCCGGTGAGGAAGTCCTTGATCTGCCGGGCCTTCTCATCGTCGGCCTCCTCCCCCAGCTCCACAGGGGCCGGGGCGGGCGCCGGGGCGCTCTGCTGCGCCTTCTCGCTCTTCTTCTCGGCGGGCTGCTCCCGCTTCTCCCGGGGCCTGCGCTCCCGGCGGCGGCGCTCAGCGCGGGGGGCCTGGGACTTTTCCACACGCTGGGGAAAATCCTCCTCCCCGGCCTCCTCCGCCGCGGGGGCGGCCTCCTCGGCCACCTCATAGGTGACGCGGACCTTGGCCGGGCTGGCGCCGATCCCCAGGAAGCCGGACTTGGCCCGCTCCAGGATCTCCACGGACACGTCGTCCCGGTCCAGGCCCAGCTGGCCCAGGGCCTTCTCCACGGCCTCGGCCTCGGTCTTGCCGGTCACATCAATATACTGCATCGCCATGGTTCGTTACTCCTCTTTGTCATACCGGTTCTCCACATAGCTGCGGCCGCGGGCATAGGGGCGCTCCCCCACCCGGCCGGCCTCGTTGGTGGAGACCTTTTTCTCGGGCTGCTTCTTCTCGGTCTTTTTCTGGCTCTTGGCGTTTTCCCGCTGCTCGGCGGCCTGGCGCTTGGCCTCCTCCATGCGCAGCTTCCGGGACGCCTCCCGGGCGGCCTCCCGCTCGTCCTCCTCGGCCTGGATCTTTTTGTTGTAGTACCGGCCCAGGGTGGCCTCCTGGATGATGGAGAACACGCTGCTGCCAATCCAGTAGATGCCCAGGGACGCAGGCAGGGTGAAGCAGATATACACGCTGAACAGGGGCATGAAGATGTTCATGCCCTTCATGCCGGGCTGGTTGGCGGACTGGCCGTTGGAGGTCATGGTGATCCGGGTTTGCAGCCAGCCCAGGAAGCCGGAGAGCAGGGGGATCAAAATCAGGCCGATCAGGGCCCAGTCAAAGTGGAAATCCTGGAAGGCGCTGGTGGGCGCGGCGCTCAGGTCCAGACCCAGGAACTGGAAGTTCAGGGGCATGAGCCCGTCGAACTTGCCCTGGAAGCTCTCCCAGTGGTCGGTGACGAACTTGGCCAGGTTGATCTGCTCATAGGCGGCGCTGCCGCTGGCCACATAGCCCACGCTCTCGGCCAGGGTGCGGATCTGCTCGATCACGTCCGTGCCCAGGCGCAGGAAGTACTGCAGGGGCAGGCGGACAATGGAGTACAGGGGCAGCAGGATGGCCAGGGGCAGAAAGCTCCACAGGCACCCGCCCATGGGGTTCACGCCGGCCTCGGTATAGAGCTTCTGCAGCTCCTCCTGGTACTTCTGCTGGTTGTTGGCGTACTTCTTCTGCAGCTCCGCCTGCTTATTGGACAGGCGGCCCATGCGCACCATGCTCTTCTTCCCCTTGAGCTGGAAGGGCA
>CALWOS010000217.1 GCA_944383185.1 uncultured Oscillospiraceae bacterium | reverse complement strand
AACTGGGCGGAGTTCGCCCTGGTGGAGCGAGACGCCGCCGGCGCCTACCGCCGGGAGATCAGCTGGGCGGATTTTGACCGCCGCGCTAACCAGTTCGCCAACCTCCTTCTGGCCAACGGCATTGGCCGTGGGGACAAGGTGGCGATACTGCTGATGAACTGCCTGGAGTGGCTGCCCATTTATTTCGGCACCCTGAAGGCCGGGGCCCTGGCCGTCCCGCTGAATTACCGCTATACCGCGGAGGAGATCCGCTACTGCCTGGAGCTAGCCGACGCCTCCCTGCTGGTGTTTGGCCGGGAGTTCAAAGACCGGGTGGCCTCCTCCCTTTACGCCCTGCCGGGAATGAAAAAGCTCTTTTATGTGGGCGGCCACTGCCCGGAGTGGGCCCAGAGCTACTATCAGTTCATCTCCTACTGCTCCGGGAAATCCCCCAAGATCCCCCTCACGGAGGAAGATGACGCGGCCATTTACTTCTCTTCCGGCACCACGGGCTTCCCCAAGGCCATCTTGCACAAGCACCGCAGCCTCACCCACGCCGCCCGCACCGAGCAGGCCCACCACGGCCAGACCCACGAGGACTGTTTCCTGTGCATGCCGCCCCTGTACCACACCGGGGCGAAGATGCACTGGTTCGGCTCCCTGATCTCCGGGTCCCGGGCAGTGCTGCTCCGGGGCATCAGCCCCCGGTGGATTTTGGAGACCGTGAGCAACGAGCGCTGCACCATCGTCTGGCTCCTGGTGCCCTGGGCCCAGGATATCCTGGACGCCCTGGACCGTGGGGACGTAAAACTCTCTGACTACCAGCTCCAGCAGTGGCGGCTGATGCACATCGGCGCCCAGCCGGTGCCCCCCAGCCTGATCCACCGGTGGATGGAGCGCTTCCCCCACCATCAGTACGACACCAACTACGGCCTTTCCGAGTCCATCGGGCCGGGCTGCGTCCATCTGGGCGTGGAGAACCTCCACAAGGTCGGCGCCATCGGCATCCCCGGCTATGGCTGGAAGGCCCGCATCGTGGACGAACAGCGCCGGGACGTGCCCCAGGGGGAAGTGGGCGAGCTGGCCGTGGCCGGCCCCGGCGTCATGGTCTGCTACTACAAGGACCCGGAGGCCACCGCCGCCGTGCTGGACGGGGAGTGGCTGTACACCGGGGACATGGCCCGGATGGACGAGGACGGTTTCATCTGGCTGGTGGATCGGAAAAAGGACGTGATCATCACCGGCGGGGAGAACATATACCCCGTCCAGGTGGAGGATTTTCTCCGGGCCAATCCCCTCGTCAAGGACGTTGCGGTCATTGGCCGTCCCCACCCCCGCCTGGGAGAGATCGCCGCGGCCATCGTGGAGCTCAAGCCCGATGTCACCGCCACCAAAGAGGACATTGCGGAGTTCTGCATGGCCCTGCCCCGGTACAAACGCCCCCGGGAGATCATCTTCGACACCGTACCCCGGAACCCCACCGGGAAGATCGAAAAGCCCAAGCTCCGGGAAAAATACGGCGCCGCCGCCCTGGTGGCTCAACAGACGGAGGAAGATTGACCAAAGCGCGCCATCTTTGACAAACCGAGGCGCGGGACTTTCCAAGTGGAAAGTCCCGCGCCTTTTGCACATCGTTCTCACCATTCCCACAGGATCTCCCCGGCGTCGCTGAGGCCCTGAATGGTGTCGAAGCGGAGGGTGTCCGTCTCCCCGCCGCTGAAGTTCAGGGCAAGGAAGCCGTCCGGCGGGACGGCAGCTGTCCGCTCCCTGCCATCTTCCAGTACCACCCGGACCCGGGTGATGTCCCCGTCCGTCACCTGGGCCAAAAGGAGGGACCGGTAAGAGAAAACATTCACGGCCTCATCCAGATCCCGGTAGCCGGTGACAGACATGTCCAGGCCCCAAAAAAGCCCCAGGCGGCGGCGCATCTCCACCAGGGAAAAGCCCTCGCCGCAGCGCCCGGCCACCAGTCCCTTTCCCTCCCCTTCCCAGGAAAAGACGATCTCCTCCGAGGGGCCGTAGCGCAGCCCCCGCTCACAGTCATAGAAAAGGCGCTCCTGGGTCAGGCGGTAGCCGGTGATCCAATAGCACAGGAAAAGGAGCGCCGCGACCACCGCAAGGCAAAGCCCTGTCTGCTTCACGCGCTTCATGCCGCCGCCCCCTCTTCTTTCGGAAATTCGATGCGGAAATAGAGCTCCGGCCCGCTGGGGCTCTGATCCCGGATGAGAAGGCCCTCCGCCTCCGGAGGGAGATCCTCCAGCCAGGTCTCGCAGTAGGAGACGATTCCGCCGGAGCTGCCGCCGAAGCCGCCAGAGACCGGGTTCCCCTCCAGGTCGGTGAAGCTGCCATAGGGAAAATCGTAGCTCCACCAGATCCCCGTGTCCAGGATGTGGTGCCGCACCTGGTAGCGGAGAGAATAGCTCCCGTCGGCATAGGCCACCAGCTCGTCCAGCTTCACGGTGATGTTATAGAAGCTGTCCTTCTGATCCAGATCCATACGCCAGAGGACCTCTCCATGGGTTTCCGTTCCGTCTGTGTAAGGCGGGAAACGCGCCTCCCAGGCGCTGCCCACCAGCAGGATGCCCAGGTTCAGGGCCGGGAGCACGCTCACAAGGACGGCCAGCGCCAGGGCCCAGCGGCTCAGGCGCCAGATCCAGCCCAAAAGGGGCTTGTGCTCCCTGTCCAGGGCCCTGCCCAGCTCCACCGGGTCCCCCATGGCGGCGAGGGCCGCCGCCGCGGGATCCGCCTCCCCCCTGTCCGCCGCCGCGTCCCGGGCGTCCTCCAGATGTTCCGTCAGCTCCCGGCGGATCTCCCGGCGGTCATAGCGGAAGCGCACCTGGGACACGGTCTTGTCCAGAAATTCCTCCCACTCAGGAAAAGGCATGCTGTTCCCCTCCGATCACCCGGTTCACCGCGGCGGAAAAGCGCGCCCAGCTCTCCCGCTCCGCCGCCAGCTGCTTTTTCCCCGCAGGAGTGATGCGGTAGTACCGTCGCTCCTTGCCGTTTTCCCCCGTCTTGCGCTCCGCCGTGACATAGCCCTGGTTTTCCAGGCGGTGGAGCACGGGATAGAGCGTCCCCTCCTGAAATTGGAAGACCTTTTCGCTCCGGCGCTCCAGCTCCCGTATGAGCTCATAGCCATAGCGCTCCCCCTGGTCCAAAACACTCAAAATGAGCAGCACCGTACTGTTTCCCGCGCCGCGGTCCGCTGCCATTGTGATCCCTCCTTATACCTGGATTATCTAGGTATAATATACCTAGAATCTCTAGGTATGTCAAGAGGATGTTTTTCCCGGGAAATGCTCTCCAAACCTTTGGGGAAAAAGCGCTTGACAAGGCATGTTTTTGATGGTAAACTATCAAGGCCGCATTGAATGGGCCTTATTAAGTGGAGATCTATATCTCCCGCCCCCGAGAGCGAGTCTGCAAAGAGAGGCAGGTGCAACAAGCAAATGAAGTATGCCATCATCGAGACCGGCGGCAAGC
>CALWOS010000216.1 GCA_944383185.1 uncultured Oscillospiraceae bacterium | reverse complement strand
CGGCATGTGCCTGACATACTGCCCGGGCTGCGCCATCGTGGGGGACGGAGAGAAAAAATATCGCATCACGTATGATTACTGCAAGGGCTGCGGCATCTGCGCCGCGGAGTGTCCCAAGCAGGCCATTTCCATGGTCCCGGAAGGAGGAGCCGAATAATGGGTACGAAAAAGGTATTGACCGGCAACTACGCCGCGGCGGAGGCGGCTGCCCTGTGCCGCCCGGATCTGATCGCCGCTTACCCCATCACGCCCCAGTCCTCTGTTGTGGAGCATCTGGCGGAGTTTGTCCACAACGGCAAAATCGACGCCAACATGGTCCAGGTGGAGAGCGAGCACTCCGCCATGAGCGTGGTACAGGGTGCCGCCGCCGGCGGCGGGCGGGTTTTCACCGCCACCAGCGCCCAGGGCTTGGCGCTGATGTATGAGCCCTACTTCCGCATGTCCACCCTGCGCCTGCCCATGGTCATGGCCATCGCCACCCGGGAGATGACCTCCCCGGAGACCATCTGGAGCGGCCAGCAGGACGCCATCTCCGTCCGGGACGCCGGGTGGATCCAGATGTTCTGCGACAGCAACCAGGAGATCGTGGACATGGTCATCCAGGGCTACATGATCGCCGAGGACCAGCGGGTGCTGCTGCCGGTGAACGTCTGCTACGACGGGTTTTACAGCTCCCATCTCACTGAGGGCGTGGATCTGCCGGATCAGGCGGAGGTGGACGCCTTCCTGCCCCCCATGACGGAGGACAACCACCCGGTGATGGACCCCGAGAACCCCTTCGCCCTGGACCCCCTCACCGCGGGCCCGCTCATGATGAAATACCGGAAAAACCACCTGGACGCCATGGCCGCGGCCCTGGACGTCATAGAGGAGGTGGACCGGAAGTTCGCCGCGGCCTTCGGCCGGTCCTACGGCGGCGCCATCGAGGAATACCGCTGCGAGGACGCCGACGTGGTCATCATGACCATCGGCGGCATGACCGGCACGGGCAAGGACGCTGTGGACGTCGCCCGGGAGCAGGGGATCCGGGCGGGGCTCATCAAGCTGCGCTTCATCCGGCCCTTCCCCGCGAAGCGCATCGCCAAAGCCCTGGAGGGGAAAAAGGCCCTGTTCGTCATTGACCGCAGCGTGTGCTTCGGCTGGAGCCAGGGGCCCATGTACATGGAAACCAAGGCGGCCCTGGCGGACGCGAAGGAGCGGCTGTGCCATTTCTCCGCCATCGGCGGCCTGGGCGGCGCGGACATCTCCCTGGAGGATATGTTGGGCGTCATCCGGGACCTGGAGCGGATGAAGGAGGAGCCCGGCGAAAAAGAGACCAAGTGGTTCATCAACGATTGAGGAGGCGCGGCAATGAGTTACATCGACATTCTTCGTGAGGCGGAAGATCAGGTTACGCCCGGTATGTCCGCCTGTCAGGGCTGCGGCGGCGAGCTGATCCTCAGAAGGCTCCTGCAGATCTCTGGCAAAAACACCATCATCGGCATCCCACCGGGGTGCATGGCCGGCGCCGGCGTGGTGGGCTGGAACTACGCCAACGGGCTGAAGATCCCGGTACATATCCCCCTCCTGGACAACACCGCTTCCTTCCTCTCCGGCCTGAGCCAGATGTACCGGCGCAAGGGCAGGGAGGACGTGAACATCGTGGCCATGGCCGGCGACGGCGCCACAGCGGACTGCGGGTTCCAGAGCCTGTCCGCCGCCGCGGAGCGGGGCGAGCACATGCTCTACGTCTGCTATGACAACGAGGGCTACATGAACACCGGTTACCAGCGCAGCTCCACCACCTCCCTGGGCTCCCGCACCAGCACCACGCCCATCGGTTCGGCCATCAACGGCAAGACCCAGCAGCAGAAGTACGTGCCCCTGATCCTGGCCATGCACAACGTGCGCTACTGCGCCACGGCTTCCCCCTCCCATATGGCGGACATGGTGGCCAAGATCCAGAAGGGCCTGGCCGCCAGCAAGGAGGGCTTTGCCTACCTCCATGTGTTCTCCCCCTGTCCCACTGGTTGGGGGTATGCCCCGGACAAGAGCATTTACTATGCCCGCCGGGCGGTGAAGTCCAACATGTTCCCCCTGTGGGAGATGGACAACGGCGTATTCAAGCTCAACGACCAGAACCGCAGCCCCATCCCCATCCGGGAGTTTGTCCAGGGCATCGGCAAGTTCAAGGCCCTGACGGACGCGGAGATCGACGCCCTTCAGGAGATGGCCGACGCCCGCTTCGCCCTGCTCAAGCGCCTGGCGGAAAAGGACTGACATGAAGAAGATATTGGTCATCAATTTCGGCTCCACCTCCACGAAGATCGCCTACTGCGAGGACACGGAGTTCCGCATCCGGGAGAACCTCTCCCACGACGTGGAGAAGATCCGGGCCTGCCCCACCTTCAACGACCAGTACGACCTGCGCAAGGAGGCGATTCTGGACTTCCTGTCCCGGCACGGCCTCCGGCTGGACGAGCTGGACGCCATCGCCACCCGGGGCGGGCAGACGGAGCCCATCGTCGGCGGCACCTACCGGGTCAACGACGCCATGGTGGAGCAGACCCGCTCTGGGAAATACGGCAACCACGTGTGCAACCTGGGGTCCCGGGTGGCTCTGGACCTGTGCCGGGAGTCCGGCCGGGCCATCCCCCTGACCACGGACACCCCGACCACTGACGAGATGGAGCCCCTGGCCCGCTATTCCGGGCTGAAGGAGATCCCCCGGGTGTCCTGCGTCCAGGCGCTGAACACCAAGGCCATGGCCCGCTATTACGCCGAGCAGGTCAGGAAGGTCCCCTTTGCCTCCCTGAACCTGATCACCGTGATGCTGGGCGGCGGCATCGGCGTGGTGGCGATCCGGGACGGGCGGATGATCGACGCCCCGGACGCCCTGGAGGGGGAGGGGCCCTTCTCCAACAACCGCTGTTGCACCGTGCCCATCGGCGCGCTGGTGAAGCTGTGCTACTCCGGGAAGTATGACCTTCCCGGCATGCTCCGCCACATCAACGGCGAGGCCGGGCTCATGGCTTACCTGGGTACCACGGATATCCGGGCCATCATGAAGCGCATTGACGAGGGCGACGAAACGGCCCGGGAGGTCATGGAGGCCATGTGCTACCAGACCGCCAAGGAGATCGGCGCCATGAGCACCGTACTCAAGGGGAAGGTGGACGCCATCCTGCTCATCGGCGGCATGGCCAACGTCCCGTTCATTGTGGATCACATCCGGGAACGGGTGGCCCATCTGGGACCGGTGGAGGTCCTGCCCGGGGAACGGGAGATGGAGGCCCTGGCGGAGGGCGCCTACGGGGGCCTCACCGGGCAGACCCCCATTTTGGAATTTGTGCCCAGGGAGGGAAACGTATGATCCGGAGTTTTCAGGAGCTGGAAAATCAGCTCAAAGCCTCGGGTACCGTCGGGCGTGTAGCCGTGGCCTGCGCCGCAGACGCGCCGGTACTGGAATCCGTGGTAGAGGCACGGAAAAAGGGCATCGCCCGAGGTATCCTCATCGGCCGGGAGACCGCGATCCGCGCTGTGCTGGCGGACATGGGCGAGCCCGCGGAGGACTACACCATCCAGGACTGCGACGGGGAGGCGGAATGCGCCGCCCTGGCGGCCACGCTGCTTCGGGAGGGCAAGGCGGACGCCATGATGAAGGGCCTGATGCAGACCTCGGCCTTTATGCGGGCAATCCTGGACAAAGAAAAAGGCCTGGTCCCCAAGGGCAACGTGGTCTCGGAGATCACGGTGGTGGACATCGGCGGGCGGATCCTCTGCGTGACGGACTGCGCCATCAACCCCGCGCCGGATCGGGAGGCCAAGGTGAAGCTGGCCCGGAACGCCTGCGGCCTCCTGCGCTGCTTTGGGGTGACGGCACCGAAGGTGGCGCTGATCTCCGCTGTGGAAAAGCCCACGCCGAAGATTCCCAGCACCGTGGACGCCGCGGCCATCGCCCAGGAGAGGATCGAGGGCTGTGAGGTGGACGGGCCCATGGACTTCGTCACGGCCCTGGACGAAAAAGCGGCCGCCCACAAGGGCATCGTCTCCCCGGTGGCGGGCCGCGCGGACGTGCTGATTATGCCGGATCTCTGCACGGGAAATATTTTCCACAAGATGCTGGGCTACTGGACGAACTTCCCCTATGCCACAGCGGTGAGCGGCACCAGCAAGCCGGTGGTCCTCACCAGCCGGGCCGACAGCGCGGAAGTGAAGTATAACTCCCTTTTGACTGCTCTGGGTCAGAGCCTGTAAGCCTGACATCCGCCGCCGGGCGGATGTTGGAAAACGGAAACAGACAAGAGGACGGAATCGAACGCAAGGAAAAGAACTTAAGAAAGGAGCGTGTGGTTTCCCTGGCTTTTGCCACGGGTATGCCATACAATGATTACCATGGGAAAGACGCAGAAAGCGCGCCTCGGCGTATCCTTTGCCCTTGCCTCCGCCTGGTTCGGCACCCACTGCGGCAGCGGCTTTGCCACCGGCACCCAGGCCACCTCCTTTTGGGTCAGATTCGGCGCATGGGCCTTTATCCTGCCCATCATTTCCGCCGTGATCATGGGCCTGGTCGCCTATCACGAGTGGAAATTCTGTCAGACCTTCCAGACCTATGACTACAAGACCTTTGCCCACAAGCTCTTCCACCCCTATGAGAAGATCTTTGGCACGATCTATGTGATCCTGTTCCTGGGGATTATGATCATGGGCGTAAGCGCGGTGTTCGCCGGCGCAGGGGAGCTGCTCCACACAATGCTGGGCATCCCCTATATCCTGGGCGTCGCCATCATCATCGCCCTGACGGTGCTCCTGACCATATTTGGGTCCAAATTCCTCATGAACTCCGCCGCGATCCTCTCCACGATCCTGGTGATTGTGATCACGATCGTGGCCCTGTCCGGTATCATTGCCCGCTTTGACCGCCTGGGTGAGATCCTGGTCACCTGGGAGACGAACGCCC
>CALWOS010000215.1 GCA_944383185.1 uncultured Oscillospiraceae bacterium | reverse complement strand
CCCTGCGCCAATGCCTGCCCGTTTCATCTGAACACCCGGGACTTTATTGAGAAGCTGAACCGGGGCAATTTTGGAGCTGCCCGGCGGGTATACACCGCGGCGGTGCTGTTCCCGGGGATCGTCTCCTCCCTGTGCCCGGCCCCTTGCATGGCCCCCTGCGGGGAGCATATGGGACAAGCGCCCATTTCCCTCCGGGAGCTGGAGCGGGCGGCTGTGGCCCATGGCAGCGCCCGGAGCAGCAGCTACTACGCCCCGCCCCAGGACAAGACTGTCGCTGTGGTGGGGGGCGACCTGGCCGGCTGCGCCTTTGCCGTGCGCATGGCCGCAAAAGCATACAAAGTTACCCTCCTGGAGCCATCTGATACTCTCTGCCAGAGCGTCCGCGACCTTGTGCCGGACGAACTGCTCCAGGGCGAGGCGGCGGATGCCGTTTCCAAAAACGGCATCCGCCTTTCCCTTTCCTGTTCCCCGGCGGCGGATTTGTGCCGGGATTTTGACGTGATCTACGTTTCCCCTGGGTATACTGTGCCCTTCCAGGGCGGCAATGTCTTTGCCGCTCGGGAAAGGGGAGGCGTGATAGAGGATATGGCCGGGGCCCTGGACGATGTGGCCGCGGTGGAGTGGTTCCTGAAGACCGGGAACTGGAAGCGGGAAGAGGAGGCCCCCGCCCGGGCGGCTGGGACGCTGCCCCCCGCGGCGCCGGATTCCCCGGCCCCGGACAAGGCATGGGCTCGGCAGGAGGCGGCGCGCTGCCAGGAGTGCGACTGCACCATCTGCACGGACAACTGCGTCCTTCTGCGCCAGTATGGCGCCTCTCCCCACGCCCTGGCCAACGACGTGGGGCTGTCTTTGAACATCTTCCCGGAGACCCAGGGCCGGGCCGGCATGCGGGAGATCGGTTCGTGCAGCGACTGCGGGCTGTGCAAGCAGCTGTGCCCCGTGGGCATTGACATCGGGAAAATGCTGATCCAGGCCCGGACGGAGCTGCGCCAGAAGAACATCCTGCCCCCCGCCCATCACGCCTACTGGCTTCGGGACATGTCCTTTGCCGACTCCGACGCGGCGGCGCTATATTATCTGCCGGAGCAGCGCTGCCGCTACCTGCTCTTCCCCGGCTGCCAGGCCGGGGGCTCGGACCCCAGATACGTGATCCAAAGCTACGAAAAGCTCCGGGAGCTGTGGCCGGATACCGGCATCTGCCTGCGCTGCTGCGGCGCGCCGGCCATCTGGTCCGGGGATACGGACCTGGCCGCCCGGGAGCACGACACGATCCGCAGGCTGTGGGAGCAGGCCGGGAAGCCGGAAATGCTCCTGAGCTGCCCCAGCTGCTGGCGGATGTTCCGGGAGCATATGCCGGAGATCCCGGCGCGCATGCTCTATACCTTGCCGGAGCTCCGCTGCCCGCCGCTTCCGGAACCGCTGGAGGCCGCAGTGTTTGACCCCTGCGCCAGCCGGGGCCAGAAAGAGCTCCAGGCGTCGGTGCGCCGTTTGGCCCGGGAGAGCGGGGCGGCGCTCACGGAGCTCACAAGCAGCGGGGACAAGGCCCAGTGCTGCAGCTGGGGCGGCCACGGCTATGCGGTCAACCCCCTGTTCGTCCATACCCAGGCGCAGGAACAGTGCGCCCTGGCGGACGTGCCCTACATTGCATACTGCACCAATTGCCGGGACATCTTTACACTCCATGGCAAGACGTGTTATCATATTCTGGACCTATGGCTGGGCCTGCCCTTGGAAAACAGGCCGGCCCCGACCATTACCCAGCGGCGGGAGAACCGCCGGGCCGTAAAGGACTGGTTTGCCCGGCACTGCGGCGTGGCCCCCGCCGGGGAGAGGAGGCAAGCGCCTTTGAACATCACATTGTCCGATGACCTGGCGAGAAAGCTCAGCGAGGATTTGATCCTCATGGAGGATGTGGAGGCGGTCATCCGCTACAGCGAGGCGCATGACCACTACCTCCTGGACGCGGAGAGCGGCCACCGCATCAGCCACCTCCGCCGGGGGTATATCACCTACTGGGCGGAGTATATCCCGGAGGGGGCGGGCTACCGGCTCTTTAACGCCTATTCCCACCGGATGCGCCTGAAGCATGACACGGCTGTGGGAGAGGAGGATGTGATATGAGCGAAACGCGGTATCTGGTCTGCGGCAAGTGCGGCGTCCCGCTGGAGATGCGGCGGACTGCGTTCCAGTATTTGAAATACGAGGCCTATGAGGACCTGCCCACCTGCCCGGTCTGCGGCCAGGTCTACCTGGACGAGGAGCTGGCCCGCACCCGTATGTACGACGCGGAAGTGGAGATGGAGGATAAATGACAGGTTCGCCACAGGAGAACGGGGCCATGGCGCACGCTGAGGGAGAAAAGCGCTTTGGCGTGGTGAGCGGCTTCCTGGGCGCGGGGAAAACCGCGCTGATGATCGCCCTTTCCCAGGAGTTTGCCGCCCGGGGGCTGCGAACCGCGGTGATCTCCAACGACCTGGGAGGCAAGGATCTGGCGGACTGCCATTATACCGGGGCCTGCGGCTGCGCCGCCTCGGAGCTGACGGGGGAGTGCATCTGCTACCAGACGGAAAATCTGGTGGAGCGCCTCCGGCGGGTTTTGGAGACGGAGGGACGGGACATCGCCTTTTCCGACATCCCCG
>CALWOS010000214.1 GCA_944383185.1 uncultured Oscillospiraceae bacterium | reverse complement strand
ATCTCTTGTCAAAAACCGTCTAGGGAGGCGAGAACGATGGCCCACGAGACCCTGGCCTGCGCCTTTACCGGCCACCGGGCGGCCAAGCTCCCCTGGGGCTACCGGGAGGATGACCCCGCTTGTCTGGAGCTGAAGCAGCGGCTCCAAGACGCGGTATTCGCCCTTTACGGCGAGGGCTGCCGCCGCTTTTACTGCGGCATGGCCAACGGCTGCGACATGTATTTCTGCGAGGCCGTGATGGAGCTCCGGGCACAACGGCCGGACGTGACCATTGAGGCGGTCATCCCCTGGGAGGGCCAGGCCAGCCGCTGGGGGGATAACCTGCGCCGGCGCTATGACCGGCTGGTGAGCGAGTGCGACTACCAGACCCTGGTCCAGACACACTACTCCCCGGACTGCATGATGCGCCGGAACCATTATATGGTGGATCACGCGGATGTGCTCCTGGCCGTATACAACGGAAAAAGCGGCGGCACCCGCAGCACCATGCTCTACGCCATGCGCCGCGGGCTGCAAATCATCGAGCTGCCTGTGGACTGAACCGTCCCTCCCCGCTTCCAGGCAGCGCCTCTCCGGCGCAGCACGCGTCCAGGAAGTCCGCCAGCTCCCCGCTGTAACGGGCTGGGTCCACATGATAGCTCAGGCAATGCCCCGCCCCGGGATAGAGATGCAGCTGGCACGGGGAAGCACAGGCGGCATAGTTTTCCCGGCTGCAGGAGACGGGCACAAAGCGGTCCTCCTCCCCGTGGAACAGGCAGACCGGAATCGTGGTCCGCGCCAGGGACTGCGGCGCCGTCCACTCCCGGAGGTCATAGCCGGCAAAGATCCGGCACAGCACGTTGGCCGTGCCCAGCAGCGCCCGGTACGGGAGCGGCTTCCAGTGGGAGGCCACATACAGGCACTCCTCCCAGGGGGAGGCAAAGCCGCAGTCGGCAACGATGCCCTTTACCGCCTCCGGCAGCGGGAGATCCGAGGCCATGAGCACCGTGGCCGCCCCCATGGACACACCGGCCAGGATCAGTTTCTGCCCCGGACAGAGCTCCCGGGCGGCATAGTCCGCCCAGGCCGCGGCGTCGTAGCGCTCCCGCAGGCCCATGGCCAGGTACTTTCCCTCGCTCTTGCCGTGGGCCCGCTGATGGATGCACAGCACCTGGAAGCCCAGCCTCCGGTACAGCCGGGCCGCGACGCCCAGATCCATGTAAATATCCCCGTGATACCCGTGAAACAGCAGCACGGTCCCCCGGGCGTTTTCCAGCGGAAGCAGTTCCCCACGGAGGCGAAGCCCCTCCCGGGAGCGGATTTCCACCTCCTGCGCGGGCTGTCCCCGCAGCCAGCGGATGCCTGCGCAGAGAGATTCCCGGCAGGGGGCATAAGGCCCCTGGATCCGGTCTTCGGGCGTACCCTTTGGGCGATACCGGCCCAGAGCCTTCTGAAACATGCCCCAGGCAAAGCTCCCCCAAAGGAGCAGCAGGATCAACAGGACGAACAGAATAATCCAGACAAACTTCAAGGCGTGGGCAGCTCCTTTTCCCCATAATAGCTCACCAGCAGGTCCACACAGGCCCCATAGCTCCGGATACCCAGGCTCTGGCCCTGGGTCTGGAGAAGGCCGGAATACACCGTCTGGGAGACAGTCGTCGCAGCGTTGTCATATTCCCGCCAATAGGCGTTGCAGTAACGGATGTCCGCCTCCACCCCGCTCTCCAGCCCGGCCCACACGGCCAGCCATGCCTCGTAGTCGGCGCTGTAGAGGGCGTTGCTCAGGTGGGTGAAGGCCAGCAGCGCCGCGGAGTAGACGTACACCGGGTCCCCGTCCTCCAGGCAGGCTAGAACCGCCACAAAGTTGGCCTCGTCTTCCGCAGCCACGCCCCGCTGATGGGCCAGCTCATGGGCGATGGTGGCCGGGCGGTAGGCCTCCGGTTCGTATACGCTCACGTTGGCCTCCCCGGTAAAGGGGCAGAAAAATCCCGTGAAGCCGGTGCTGCGCATAAGCGCGGAGTACAGCATTTCCTTGGGCCGCCGGGCCGGGCCGTCCAGGCAGGGATACTGCGCCGCCGCAGCGTCATAGAGCGTTTCCGCCCGGTCTAGGTATCCGGTTTCGGCAAAAAGGCCGTTTTCATCCCGCGCGACCAGCGGGCTGTATGCCGCCGCCAGATCCGCGAACGCCTCCGTCACCTCTGCCAGGGCCTCCGGGGAAACTCCTTCCGCGTGGATGCCGCTCTGGTCCGAGAAGCTGTCGGCATAGTATTGTATGCCCCACAGCAGGCAATAAGCACCATAGGCCAGGGCCGCCGCCGCAAGGGTGCCCGCGCATAGGCGGAACAGCCGCAGCCTCCGGCCCGGGCCCCGGACCAGGCGGACCAGGGAAAGCAGCAGCCACGCCGCAAAGGCCAGGAGCGCCAAGGTATAGAGGATCTCCCCCACGGAGAAGGGCAACCCGTCGCACCAGCCGGAAGCGGTCTCCTGAAAGGGCCGGACCAGGCCGAAGGTTATGGCGTTGGCAAAGCCCCGCCTGCCGCGAAGCGCAAAGAAAATCCCCAGCCAAACCAGCCCCGCCCCCAGCAGGCAGAGGCGGACCGGAGCCAAAAGGAAAAGCCGGCGAATCGTTCGATTTTTCTTCTCATATGTACGCATGCTAATATTTTATAACATTTTCCCCCAACTGTCCAGGGCCGGGGAAAACTGGAAAACGTAAAAAATCCCGCCGCAAACGCGGCGGGATTTTCCCATATTTCTCTTACAGCGCGGCCTTTGCCTTCTCGCACAGGGCGGTGAAGGCGGCGGCGTCATGGATGGCGGTCTCGGAGAGCATTTTCCGGTTCATCTCGATGCCGGCAGCCTTCAGCCCATGCATGAAGGTGGAGTAGTTCATGCCGTTGAGCTTGCAGGCGGCGCTGATCCGGGTGATCCACAGCTGACGGAAATCGCGCTTTTTCTGCTTGCGGCCCACATAGGAGTAGCGGCCGGACTTCATGACGGCCTGCTTGGCCATCTTGAAGTGCTTGGACTTGCTGCCCCAGTAGCCCTTGGCCATGCCCAGGACTTTGTTTCTGCGCTTGCGCGTCATCATCGCGCCTTTGACTCTAGCCATTGTACTGCGTCCTCCTTATTTATACGGGATCATGCGCTTGATGGCGGACACATTGGTTTCATCCGCATAGGCGCCCTGGCGGAGGCCTCTCTTGCGCTTGGTGTCTTTCTTGGTCAGGATGTGGCTCTTGAACGCATGGGCGCGCTTGACCTTACCGGTCTTGGTGAGATTGAATCTCTTCTTCGCGCCGCTGTGAGTTTTCAGCTTCGGCATAACGGTTTGACTCCTTTACTTGAACTTGACTTGTGTCGTTTGTATGCGCTTTATTTCTTTGCGGAGGCCGGAACTTTCGGCGAGAGGAACATGGCCATATTCCGCCCCTCCAGCTTGGGCTTCTTGTCCACGGACGCCAGATCCGCGCACTGCTCGGCAAAGTCCTTCAGCAGTTCCTCGCCCAGGTTGGTATGGGCCATCTCCCGGCCTCGAAAACGCACCGTCACCTTGACGCGGTTGCCCTCCTGGAGGAACTTCTGCCCGTTGCGCAGCTTGACGTTGAAGTCGTTGAGCCCGATACTGGGAGACATACGGATCTCTTTAATCTCGATGACCCGCTGGTTTTTCCGCGCTTCCTTCTCCCGCTTGCCCTGCTCGAACCGGTACTTGCCGTAGTCCATGATCTTGCAGACAGGGGGATTGGATCCCGGAGCGATCAGTACGAGGTCCTGCTCCCGCTCCTCGGCGGCGCGCAAAGCGTCCTCCAAGGGCATGATGCCAAGCTGCTCCCCCGCATCGCTGATAAGGCGGACCTCCTTGGCGCGGATCTCCTCATTGATCAGATAAGCCACGTTTGCTATGCCAAAACACCTCCCATACGAAATAACACACGGATGCAGAGCATCCGTGTGTGAACATACATACGCACCTGGGCTCCATCCGAGCCCGCAAGCGAAAGTATTGACCCAGACGCTGCCACGCAGGCTGGGTGAGGACGGATGCTACTCTGCCCTACTTTGTTTTGACCTGGGTTAGTATACCACTGCGGCAAGGATGCTGTCAACTACTTTTTCTGCCTTGGCGGAATATTTTTCTCCCCCGCTCTCAGGAAATAAATCCCGGAGATTGCGGGCATGCTACCGAAAGAAACGGAAAGCGGGGGGAGCGCGCTGGTGTTATACCTGGAATTTTTTTCGGCATATCTCGCAGGTGCAGCGGGATATGGCGTTGTGGAGCTCCTGTTTCGGGGTTCCACACACTGGACGATGCCCATAATGGGCGGGCTGTGCATGTGCTTTATCTACTACCTGGCCAATTACCGGACTGGCGGCATCCCACAAAAGGCAGTCTGCTCCGCCTGCGTTATCACCGTTCTGGAGCTGCTGTGCGGACTGATCGTAAACAAAGCCCTGGGCTGGAACGTTTGGGATTACAGCCAGTTCTCCATGAACTTTCTGGGCCAGATCTGCCTGCGCTTTTCC
>CALWOS010000213.1 GCA_944383185.1 uncultured Oscillospiraceae bacterium | reverse complement strand
GTGTAGATCTCGGTGGTCGCCGTATCATTAAAAAAAAAACTGGCCGTGGTGCCCATCCTCCGGGCGGGCCTGGGCATGGTGGACGGTATGCTCACCATGATCCCCAGCGCCAAGGTGGGGCATATCGGCCTTTACCGGGACCCCCAGACCCTGGAGCCGGTGGAGTACTACTGCAAGATGCCCCAGGACATCGCCGAGCGGGACGTGATCGTGGTGGATCCCATGCTGGCCACCGGCGGCAGCGCGGCGGCGGCCCTGGGCTTTCTGAAAAAGTACGGCTGCAGGCACCTGAAGCTCATGTGCATCATCTCCGCCCCGGAGGGGGTGGAGCGGGTGGAGAAAGAGCACCCGGATGTGGAGATCTACACCGCCGCCCTGGACAGCCATCTCAATGACCACGGCTACATCGTCCCCGGCCTGGGGGACGCGGGAGACCGGATCTTCGGCACCAAGTAAATCCGCGGGCAGAACCCGGTGCGCAAACAGGCGCGCCGGGCCCTGCCCGTTTGTTCCATTCGGCGTTCCAAAAGAAGGGAGGAAACCACAATGAAACGTATGTGCGCGCTGCTGCTGTGCCTGAGCCTCGCGCTGACCGGGACAGCTTTTGCCGCCGGGGGCGGGCTTTCCGCCTTTGTGCCCCGGGAGGAATATGTCCCGGGCCAGTTTACCGACGTGGACGAGGACAGCTGGTACGGCGCAAATGACCAGGGCGTCATCCAGTATGTCTGCCAGCTGGGCATGATGCAGGGCATGGGGGACGGCACTTTTGAACCGGAAAGCGGCATCCTCTGCGGCGAGGCGGTAAAGCTGGCCGCCGTGGTTCACAATATCTACAACGGCGGCGATGGCCAATTTACCCAGGGCGACCCCTGGTATCAGGTGTATGTGGATTACGCCGTGGCGGAGGGGTTGATCCTGGAAGACAGTTTCGATGACTACGAGCGGGAGATCACCCGGGAGGAACTGGCCTGGCTGTACTACAGCGCCCTGCCGGCGGAGGAGCTGGAGGCCATTAACCCCGTGTGCGGGGTAAAGGACCTGGGCCTGGGCCAGACCAGCCGCCGGACCGAGATCCTGGCCCTCTACCGGGCGGGGGTTCTCACCGGGGACGCGGAGGACCGCGCCTTCCGGCCCAAGGACGCCATCACCCGGGCCGAAGCCGCGGCGATCTTGTCACGGCTGGTGAACGTGGAAAAGCGCCAGCGCTTCGAGATCCTGCCCCCCAGCGGGGACATCGCCTGCTACGATCCCTATTTCACCCTCTATGACAGTGCCGGGACGCCGCTGCTCTCCCTGGGATATCAGTCCCAGGAGACGCTCCGGGCTTATCTGGACACCGTCCGGGATCTGACGGAGTCCTCCCTGATGGATATGGGCGGCGGCGTGGAACTGATGCGCGCCTCCGGTACGGGGCTGAGCTCGCTCCAGTATCTCCAGGCCCAAACGTCGCCTCAAGGAGCCTATGTATCCATGATCACCGCGGAACGGGCGGACTGGCGCCTCCACAACGGCGTCCACTGCGGCATGGGCGAGAGCGAGATGATCGCCCTGTGCGGTGAGGACAACCTCATCTCCATAGAGCCGGGGCCCTGGTCCGGACTGGACGCCGCGTATGCCTACACGCCCCCGGGGGACGGCGGCACCTCTCCCTATTGCCAGATCGCCCTCTATATCCAGGACGGCGCGGTCAGCGCCGTGACCATGACCTGCTCCCTTTACTGAGATGGCGGAGCAGGAGAGGCGGAGACGGCTGCTGCGGGAGCTGCCCCGGGTAGACCGGCTGCTGGAAGAGCCTGTGCTCCGGGACAGCGGCCTGGCGCCGCCCCTGGCCAAACAGGGGGTACGCGCCGCCCTGGACCACCTTCGGGAAGAAATCCGGACGGGGGCGCGGCGGGAGGTGCCCCCTCCCAGGGAGATTGCCGCCGCAGCCCTGGCCCTGGCCCGGGGGAACGCCGCCCCGGCCCTGCGGGGGGTATATAACGGCACCGGCGTCATCCTCCACACAGGGTTGGGCCGGGCCGCCCTGAGCCAGCGGGCCGCGGAGCGGGTCTCGGAGGTGGCCCGTGGCTATTCCAGCCTGGAGCTGGATCTGGATACGGGAAAGCGGGGCAGCCGCAGCCGCCGGGCGGAGGCGCAGCTTTGCGCCCTCACCGGGGCGGAGGCCGCCGCGGTGGTGAACAACAACGCCGGAGGGGTGCTCCTTGCCCTGGCGGCCCTGGCCGCCGGGGGCGAGGTGCTGGTCTCCCGGGGGGAGCTGGTGGAAATCGGCGGGGGCTTCCGGGTGCCGGAGGTACTGGAACAGTCCGGCTGCCGCCTCCGGGAGGTGGGCACCACCAACCGCACCAGGGCGGCGGACTATGCCGCCGCCCTGGGCCCGGAGACCCGGGCCATTTTGAAGGTCCACCCCAGCAATTACCGCATTGTGGGTTTCACTGCCCAGGCGTCGCTTTCAGAACTGGCCGCCCTGGCCCGGCAGGCGGGGCTGCCTCTCATCGCGGACCTGGGCAGCGGCAACCTGGCGGACGTGTCCGAGAAGGGCGTCCGGGGGGAGCCTCAGGTCCTCCGGAGCCTGGCCGGGGGGGCAGATGTGGTCTGCTTCAGCGGGGACAAGCTCCTGGGCGGGCCCCAGGCGGGGCTCATCCTGGGCCGCCGGATCTTTCTGGAACCCATATGCCGCCATCCCCTGTTCCGGGCGCTCCGGGCGGGCAAACTCACCCTGGCGGCCCTGGAAGCCACCTTGGAGAGCTATCAGGAGGGGACCCAGTGGGAAGAACTTCCCGCCCTCCACATGTTGGCCCTGCCCCAGGAGGAACTGCGCGCCCAGGCGGAGCGCCTGTGCGCCCTGCTCCGGGAGCGGGGCGTCCCGGCGGAGGCCGTGGCCACGGAGAGCCGTCTGGGCGGCGGTTCCGCGCCGGGAACGGTCCTGCCATCCTGGGCTGCGGCGCTGTCGCCGCCGGGCCTGGGCCCCCTGGAGCTGGAGCGCCGCCTGCGTGGGGGCCGGCCCCCGGTGGTGGGACGCGTCCACAGGGACCGTTTCCTCCTGGACCTGCGCACGCTGCCGGAGGGAGAACTGGAGACCGTGGCGGACGCGGCCGCCGCGGCC
>CALWOS010000212.1 GCA_944383185.1 uncultured Oscillospiraceae bacterium | reverse complement strand
CCTGCCATCCGCTCTTTTGCCGTGCTTCCGGGCAGGGGCGCGTTGGAAGTGGACGCTGTCCTCTCCGCCCAGGAGCCCACACTGAATCCGGAACTCCTTCCGGGCGCGCTCCGGCAGCTTATGCCGGAGCTTGCCCCGGATTTCTCCGCCTTTACCCGCCTGGAGATCTATGACGCCGCCATGCAGCCGTTCCGGTGAGCAGGCGGATTGTAGGCGGATCTCTGATCCTGGTAAAAAAATGCTTGCATTTTCCGAGACGCTGTGGTAAACTATCAAAGCTTATGCGAAGGGTTCTTCGCAATGATCAAGGCGGTCCGCTGCCGGTTTGGACGCAAGGGCCACGGTATGAACGCCTGCAAAAAGGAAGGATTGCAAAATGGACCTCATCAAAACACTCACTGAGCAGTACATGAAGCCCGAACTCCCCGAGATGAATGTGGGCGACACCGTCCGCGTGACCCTGCGGGTCAAGGAGGGCAACCGCGAGAGAAACCAGGCCTTTGACGGCACCATCATCGCCAAGAAGCACGGCGGGATCAACGAGACCATCACCGTGCGCCGCATTTCCTACAACGTAGGCTGCGAAAAAGTTTTCCCCGTGCACTCTCCCAGCATCGTATCTGTGGAGACCCTGCGGCGGGGCAAGGTGCGCCGGGCAAAGCTGTATTACCTGCGTGACCGCGTGGGCAAAAAGGCGAAGGTCAAGGAGCGCATCTGAGTTTTCCCTCAGAACCGATCAAAAAGAGCCCGGACGCGGGCTCTTTTTTGCTATGCGAGTGCACTGCGGAACCGTCCGTCGTGCACCGTTGTCCGCGGGCTTTGGATGGCCGGCACCAATGCCGGCATACCCCCTTTTGGCAGCGCGGGCAGAGGCACGTGAAGAAGTTGTTGCCAGGACGGCAGGTTTGGGTATATAATATTTTAGTTAAAACACCGTGCAATACGCTTACCAGGCCGGGAGGTCGAGTTTTATGGATGAACGGGAAAATATGGCGCGGCGGCCACAGGAGACGCCCCGGGGTGCGGGGCTGCGCAGGGAAATATATGACTGGGCCCAATGTATCGTTTCCGCCCTGGTTGTGTGCATTCTGATCTTTGCCTTTGCCGTGCGCCTGATCGGCGTACAGGGGATTTCCATGCAGCCCACCCTCCACAATGGGGACCGGCTGCTGATTTCCGACCTTTTCTATACGCCCAAGCAGGGGGATATTGTGGTCCTGCAGACGGACAGCTTCAGCGGGGAGGCCATCATCAAACGTGTGATTGCCACAGAGGGCCAAGTAGTGGACATAGATTTTGAAACCGGCGTGGTATATGTGGACGGCGAGGCCCTTTCGGAGCCGTACACGGCGGAGCCCACGTATGTCCAGCTGGATTTTTCCGGGCCTGTGGAGGTGCCGGAGGGCTGTGTTTTTGTGATGGGGGACAACCGGAACCGCTCCAATGACAGCCGAGATGCCCGGATCGGCATGATTGACACCCGGGAGATCCTGGGGCGTGTTTTGGTACGCATCCTGCCCTTGAGCCAGATCGGAACGGTGGACTAAAACAGTATGGAAAAAGAGACCATGCATCTCCAGTGGTTCCCTGGGCACATGACCCGGGCCCAACGGATGATACAGGAAAATATGAAACTGGTGGACGCGGTGTGCGAGATTCTGGACGCCCGCATCCCCGCCTCCAGCCGGAACCCGGATGTGGACCGGCTCTGTGCCGGGAAGCCCCGGCTCATGCTCCTCAACCGGGTGGACCAGGCGGATGGCGCCGCCACCGCCCTCTGGCGGCAGTTTTTTAAGGACCAAGGCCTCATGGTGCTGGAAACGGACTGCAAAAGCGGAAAGGGCGTAACCGGCTTTTCCGGAGCGGTGCGTACCCTTTTGAAGGACAAGCTGGAGGAATACGCCGCCAAGGGCCAGTCCGGACGGCCTCTGCGCTGTATGGTCCTGGGCATCCCCAATGTGGGCAAGAGCACGTTCATCAACCGCCTGGCCCGCCGCAAGGCGGCGGCGGCTTCGGACCGCCCCGGCGTCACCCGGGGTAAACAGTGGATCCACGTGGACAATTCCTTGGACCTGCTGGATACACCCGGCATTCTCTGGCCCCGCTTTGACAGCCAGGAGGTGGGGGAGGCCCTCGCCTGGACAGGCGCCATTCGGGATGAGATTCTGGACCGTGAGACCCTGGCGGCCAACCTCCTGGTACGCCTCCTGGAGCTTTACCCCGAGAGATTACAGGAGCGCTATGGCCTCACGGTGGACGCGGGAGAAAATGGCTATGGTCTTTTGGAAGCCGCGGGTAGGCGGCGGGGATTCCGGATCTCCGGCGGCGACATCGATACTGAGCGCATGGCCGCCGTGCTTTTGGACGAATTCCGGGGCGGAAAGCTGGGCCGTATCACACTGGAGCGGCCATGAGAGAACTTTGGGAATATCAGCACGCCCTGACGGCGGACATCTCCGGCCTGGTCTGCGGCGTGGATGAGGCCGGGCGGGGTCCACTGGCAGGTCCGGTCTGTGCCGCGGCGGTGATTTTGCCGGAGGATTGGATTCTCCCCGGCCTCAATGACTCCAAAAAACTTTCGGAAAAGCGCCGTGAGGCCCTCTATGCGGCAATCTGTGCCGGGGCCGTCGCCTGGAGCACCGCTTTTGCCAGCGTGGAAGAGATCGAAGCCCACAATATTTTGGGCGCTACCTATCTGGCAATGAACCGGGCCATCGGGGCCTTGGCGCCACAGCCGGCGCTGGCCCTCATTGACGGCAACCGCAGCGAAGGGATTGCGTTTCCCAGCCGTACTGTGGTAGGGGGAGACGGCAAGTGCGCCTCCATCGCCGCGGCCAGCATTCTCGCCAAAGTTACCCGGGACCGGTATATGCGATCCCTGGATGCGCAGTACCCCGAATATGGCTTTGCCCGGCACAAGGGCTATGGAACCGCCGCCCACTACGCGGCGCTCCGGGCCCTGGGCCCCTGCCCGGCACACCGGCCCAGCTTTTTGAAAAAGCGCCACTGACGGGAGGAAGCACCATGAACACGCGCCTTTTGGGGGCCTGGGGTGAGGCCCGTGCGGCGGAACACCTCCGGCGCAAGGGCTACAAAATTCTGGGGATGAACTACCGCTGCCGTCTGGGGGAACTGGACATTATCGCCCAGAACCGGCAGTATACCGCCTTCGTGGAGGTAAAACTCCGGCGCAGCGCGGATTTCGCCCAAGCCCGGGAATTTGTCACGCCGGCAAAACAGGAGCGCCTCCGGGCCGCGGCGCAGCTCTGGCTCAGCCAGAACCCCGACGCAAAACAGCCCCGCTTTGATGTCATTGAAGTATATGCCCCGGAAGGAATTGGCTCCCGGGAGATCCGGATCCAGCATCTGGAAAACGCTTTTATGTGAGGTTGAATCTGATGCAGTATCACAGTACCCGTGATTCCAGCCGCCAGGTGTCGGCGGCCCAGGCCATTGCCCGGGGACTTGCCCCGGATGGCGGTCTTTTTGTTCCGGACGTTTTGCCGCGCCTGGAGCTGGAGGAACTCAAAGCCCTTGCGGATCTGGACTATCCCAGCCGCGCCGCCGCCATCATGGGAAAATTCCTGGAGGACTTTTCGCAACAGGAGCTGCGTACCTTTGCCGCGATGGCCTACGGCAGCAATTTTGACGATCCCGCCATTGCCCCGGTGCGTTTCCTGGACGACGAAACTGCTGTGCTGGAGCTCTGGCACGGGCCCACTTGCGCGTTCAAGGACATGGCGCTGCAGATGCTGCCCCATTTGCTCACCGCGTCCCTGGTCAAAACCGGAGAGGCGCGGAAAGTCTGCATCTTGGTGGCCACCAGCGGCGACACCGGCAAAGCGGCTCTGGAGGGGTTCCGGGACGTACCCGGCACGGGGATTGTGGTCTTCTATCCCCGGGATGGCGTCTCCCATATGCAGAAGTTGCAGATGGTCACTCAGGAAGGGAAGAATGTCTGTGTTTCCGCTGTGGCCGGGAACTTTGACGATGCCCAGTCCGGCGTCAAGGCAATTTTCGGAGATCGGGCCTTTGCAGACGCCCTCTCCCAAAAGGGCTGGTTTCTTTCCTCGGCCAATTCCATCAACTGGGGCCGGCTTCTGCCCCAGATCGTGTACTATATCTCCGCTTACTGCGACTGTGTCAACGCCGGGCGCTTGAATCTGGGGGAGGAGCTGGACTTTTGCGTACCTACCGGGAATTTCGGCAATATTCTGGCCGGGTGGTATGCCAAGGAGATGGGGCTGCCCGCCGGGCGCTTCTTGTGCGCTTCCAACGCCAACAATGTGCTTACCGAGTTTCTGGAAACCGGTGTATATGACCGCAACCGCCCCTTCCATACCACTATTTCCCCGTCAATGGACATCCTGGTATCCAGCAATCTGGAGCGCCTGCTCCACGCCCAATGCGGCGACAAAGCCACGTCTGGTTATATGTCCGATCTTTCCCGAACTGGACGCTATGCCCTGGACGACGCGGCGTTCACGGCCATCCGCCGGGACTTTTATGGCGGCTGCTGTGACGATGCCGCTACCAGAGACGAGATCCGCCGGGTGTTTTCTGCGCACAACTATCTCATGGATCCCCATACAGCGGTGGCATCCCATGTGCTGTGCCGGTACCGGGATAAGGAAGGGTGCCGGCCCACGGTCCTGGTCTCCACGGCCAGCCCGTTTAAATTTGCCGCAGATGTCCTCTCTGCCCTGGGTCGCCCCCAGGCGCAGGAACCGCTCGCGGCTCTGGCCTCTGCGTCCGGCATGCCGGTACCGGCACCTCTTGCAGGACTGGAGACGCGTCCAGTGCGTTTTGCCGGCTGCGTAGAAGCGGACGGGCTCCGGGATCTGATATCCGGCTTCCTGGCGTAAGTACCTCCGCCGCCGGGGAAAGCTCCGGCGGCGGTTTGTGCGCAATCAGCCGTAGAACGGCGTGCCCGCGCAGTCGTTCTTGGGCGCGAAAGTGGAGCAGAAGGTCTCCGCCTTTTTCTGGGCGTTCTCATTCTGCACGCTGATGTGCCCGGCGACGCAGGCGTTTTCCGCGGTGTGATATACGCAGTTACACACATTGCAGCCCACACCCGGAAGCTGGGTGTTCTTGGTTTTACCTTTTTCCACGATACCGCCTCCTCAGTTGAATTCCCGACGCCATATGGAGTCGGTATTCCTTAGTATACCCAGCTTTTCTGAGTTTTTTGGAGGAAAAAATGTCCTTGTTTGCCATCGGCGATCTGCATCTCTCCCTGGGCGGGGACAAACCCATGGACATCTTCGGGGCCAGGTGGGCGCAGCACCACCTCCGCCTGGAGGCGTCGTTTTCCCGCCTGGTAGGCCCGGGAGACACCACTGTCCTCTGCGGCGACCTTTCCTGGAGCATGGATCTCGCCGGAGCAAAAGAGGATTTCCTGTTTATCCACAGGCTTCCCGGAAAAAAGTATATTCTCAAGGGGAACCACGATTATTGGTGGTCTACGGCCGCCAAGCTCCGGAACTTTTTTCAGGAACTTGGCATCGACTCCATTGAAATCCTCCACAACAGCTGCGGCCCATATGGGGAAGATGTGGCCCTGTGCGGGACTAGGGGCTGGTTTTATGAAGAGGAGCGGAGCGACGCCCATGACCGGAAGATTCTCAGCCGGGAGCTGGGCAGGCTGGAGACAAGCCTGAAGCTGGCAGGGGAGAAGCGGAAGTTTGTCTTTCTCCACTATCCCCCACGGTACGGGGACTACCGCTGCCGGGAAATTTTGGAACTGCTGCGGGATTACCGGGCGGAAGTGTGCTGCGCCGGCCATATCCACGGCTCTGCCTGCCGCATGGCGTTTGAGGGTGTGCAGGACGGCGTACGGCACCATCTGGTATCGGCGGATCATCTGGGCTTTGCGCCGCTCCGGCTGCTGTAGGGCAGTCTCGGAAATTCCGTTGTTCCCTAGGAAAAGCGTAAAATTCTATTTGCAATATGTATGCGTATCTGATATAATCGCTAGAGCGAAATTTTTCGTCTCAAGGGACGTCAAATACAGTAGGAGGAAGCATCCATGATCGTAAAGAACGTCGAAAAGAAAGAAAAAAATCTGGTGAGCTTTGTGGTGGAGGCAGACCCGCAGGAGTTTGAATCCGCTGTGAACAGCGCCTACTTGAAAAATAAAAAGAACATCGCGGTGCCCGGCTTCCGCAAGGGCAAGGCGCCCCGCATGGTGATAGAGGGCATGTACGGCGCCGACGTGTTTTACGAGGATGCCATCAACGACCTGGCGCCCAAGGCCTTTACCCAGGGTGTGGAGCAGGAGAGCTTGCACACGGTGGGCGCCCCTACCCTCACCAATGCGGATGTAGGGGATGACAAGGGCCTTGTCATGTCCTTTGAGACGGCCGTGTACCCCGAGGCCAAGCTGGGCCAGTACCTGAACCTGGAGGCCGAGCGGGAGAACGTGGATATCACCGACGCCCAGGTGGACGCGGAGATGGAGGCGATCCGCAACCGCAACAGCCGCCTGGTCACCGTAGACCGCCCCGCCAAGGAGGGGGACACCGCGGTCATCGACTTTGAGGGCTTCCGGGACGGCGTTCCCTTTGACGGAGGAAAAGGCGATGGCTTCAGCCTGAAGCTGGGCAGCGGCCAGTTTGTTCCCGGTTTTGAGGAGCAGGTCGTGGGCATGTCCGCTGGCGAGGAGAAAGATCTGGACATCACCTTCCCCGAGAATTATCATGCGGATCTGGCCGGCGCGGCTGTTGTTTTCCATGTAAAGGTCCAAGAGGTCAAAGAGACTGAGCTGCCGAAACTGGACGACGAGTTTGCCAAGGATGTGTCCGAGTTTGACACCCTGGCGGAGTATCGCGCCAGTGTCAAGGAAAACCTCACCAAGGCCGCCGAAACCCGGGCCGACGAGGGCTTCCGCCGGAACCTCATGGACAAGGCCATTGCGAACATGGAAGTGGACATCCCCGACGCCATGGTGGAGGAGCAGATGGACAACATGGTCCGGGATTTCGGACAGAATGTCGCCATGCAGGGGATGCAGATGGAACAGTATCTCAGTATGCTGGGGACCGATTTGAAGACGTTCCGGGAGAGCTCCCGCCCCGGCGCCCTGATCCAGTGCAAGACCCAGGTGCTGCTCTCCGCTATCGCTAAGGCGGAAGATATTCAGATCTCAGACGAAGAGGTGGACGCCGAGTACAAGTCCATGGCCGAGCGCTACGGTGTGGAAGAGGAAGTGGTCCGCAAGGCCATCTCCGTAGATTCCGTGAAAGAGGAACTGTCCTCCAACCGTGCCGCGGACCGGATTTATTCCACTGGCGTCGCCGTTGCGCCTGCGCCCAAGGCGGAGGAAGCCGTAGAGACAGAGGCACAGCCCAAAAAGGCCCGCAAAGCCGCCAAGAAGAGCGCTGACGAGGCTGCCGGCGAGGAAAAGCCCAAGCGTGCCCGGAAAACTACCAAGAAGGAGAGCACTGAAGAAAAGCCTGCTGAAAAGGACGAGACCCAGGGGGAATAATTTTCCAGACGCCTGGATATGCTCTCTGAAGATACCTGCGAAAGGAGAGTTTCAACATGAGCTTGGTTCCCTATGTAGTGGAACAAACCAGCCGCGGAGAGAGATCCTATGATATTTTTTCCCGGCTACTGAACGACCGGATCATCATGCTGTCGGAGGAAGTGAACGACACGACGGCCTCTCTGATCGTGGCGCAGCTTTTGTACCTGGAGGCCCAGGACCCGGATAAGGACATTCAGTTTTACATCAACAGCCCCGGCGGCAGCGTCACGTCCGGCATGGCCATCTATGATACCATGCAGTATGTAAAGTGCGACGTGTCCACAATCTGCATCGGCCTTGCCGCCAGCATGGGCGCGTTCCTGCTCTCTGCCGGCGCCAAGGGCAAACGCCTGGCGCTGCCCAACGCGGAGATCATGATCCATCAGCCCTCCGCCGGAACCCAGGGACAGATTACCGATATGGCTATACATCTGCGCCGGCTGGAGACCATCAAAAAGCGCATGAACCAGATCCTGGCGGATAATACAGGCCGCCCTGTGGACGAAGTTGCCGCGGACTGCGAACGGGACAACTTCATGTCCGCTGAGGAGGCCGTTGCCTACGGGCTCATTGACCGTGTCATTTATAAGCGTTGACGTCTGGCTGTCCAGGGGGCGTTCCGTCTCCTGGACAAAGGACATTTTGGGAAAACTGTGAATTAGAGGTTAAAACCATGGCAAAATCTGATTCCCGTAGCATTCGGTGCAGCTTCTGCGGCAAGCCCCAGAGCCTAGTGGACCGGATGATCGCCGGAAACGGCGCCTATATCTGCAACGAGTGTGTGGAGCTGTGCATGAACATGCTCTCGGAGGACTACGGCGCGGACCTGCCCGTATCCCAGCGTGCTCCCATGGAACTCACCACGCTGCCCAAGCCCGCGGAGATCCGCAAGACGCTGGATGACTACATTGTAGGCCAGGAACGGGCCAAAGTGGCCCTTTCCGTGGAGGTGTATAACCATTATAAGCGTATCCTCTACGGTGGAAAGGACGATGTGGAGCTCCAGAAGAGCAACATTCTTATGATCGGCCCCACAGGCAGCGGCAAGACCCTCTTTGCCCAGACTCTGGCGAAGATCCTGGACGTGCCATTTGCCATTGCCGATGCCACTACCCTGACCGAGGCAGGCTATGTGGGCGAAGATGTGGAAAATATTCTGCTGCGCTTGCTCCAGGCCGCGGACTTTGACGTGGAGCGTGCCCAGCGTGGCATTATTTACATTGACGAGGTGGATAAAATCTCCCGGAAAAGCGAGAATACATCCATCACCCGGGATGTCTCCGGAGAGGGTGTCCAACAGGCGCTGCTGAAGATCTTGGAGGGCACCGTAGCCGCTGTGCCGCCCCAGGGCGGGCGCAAACACCCCCACCAGGAGTTTATTCACGTGGATACCAGCAACATTCTCTTCATCTGCGGCGGTGCCTTCGACGGCATTGAGAAGATCATTGAAAACCGTATGAACAAAAAAAGCATGGGCTTCGGCGCGGAAATCCAGAGCGCCGGGGAACGGGACGTGGGCCGCATCATGCAGAATGTCCAATCCCACGACCTGCTGAAGTTCGGCATTATACCGGAGCTCATTGGCCGCCTGCCGGTGATCACGCCCTTGAACAGCCTGACTCGCGACGATCTGGTACGGATCCTGACGGAACCCCGGAATGCCATGACCCGCCAGTACAAGGCCCTTCTCGGGTACGATAACGTGGATCTGGAATACGAAGACGAGGCTCTTGGCGCCATTGCCGACAAGGCCATCGAAATGCGCATCGGTGCCCGGGGGCTCCGGAGCGTTATGGAGGGTATCATGACGGACATTATGTATCAGGTCCCCTCGGATCCCACTATTGAAAAAGTGGTTATTACTGCGGATTGTGTCCGCAATGGCAGCGGTCCCCTGGTTTACCGCAAAGCTTCCCAGAGCGCCTGATCAGGCGCGTCCGGCGCGATGGGCGTGACTCCGTGCGGAGCCACGCCCATCGTTGCGCTGGAACCAGCCTTTTCTGAAAGGAGGCATTTCTTTTGTCGGATCACATGGAACCGGTTGTATCCAAGGAAGATGCGGTGACGCGTCTGCCCCTGCTGCCCCTCCGGGGGATCTCTGTATTTCCCCAAATGCTTTTGAATTTTGAGGTGGAACGGCCCCAATCCATCTCTGCGCTGCGTACTGCAGCGGCAAGCGACAGACTCATCTTTTTGGTGACACAGAAGGAGATCTCTACCGAATGTCCAGGAGAAGATGATCTCTTCCGCATCGGCACCATTTGCCGGATCAAGCAGACTCTGAAAACGCAGATTGGCAATGCGGCGGTGCGGGTATTGGTGGAGGGCGTCTCCCGGGCCAGGCTCTTGCGGGTGGAGAACAAGGGAGAATTCTTCCTGGCAGATGTCCAGCCGCTGGAGGACATACAGTCCAGACGTACTTCTGTGCGCACAGAAGCCCTGATCCGCACGGCCTGCGGCCTTTTTGATGAGTATGCCAATCTCTCTGCCCACGTGAAGCCGGAGATTATCATCGGTGTCATTGCTCGGGAAGAGCCTGGCTATGTGGCAGATTATATTGCCCAGAACGTCTTTCTCCGCCACACGCTCAAGCAGCTCCTTCTGGAGGAACTGCGCCCGGTGAAACGCCTGGAGCTCCTGTGTAACATGCTCCGGCGGGAAGTCAATGTTTTGATGACGGAGAAGCAGCTCCAGGAGAGTACCCAGGAGCAGATGGCCAAGAGCCAGAAGGATTACTATCTTCGGGAACAGCTGAAAGTGATTCAGAGCGAGCTGGGAGAGTACGATGACGGCCCCAGCGATTACGATGAATACAGGGATCAGATCCAGGCTCTCCATTTCCCGCAAGAAATAGAGGATAAGCTCATGCGTGAAGTCACACGCTTGGCTAAGCAGCCCTTTGGCTCAGCGGAGGCGGCGGTGTTGCGGAATTATCTGGATGTGGTTTTGGACTTGCCCTGGCTTATTCGCAGCAGGGAGACTCTGGACGTATCCCGGGCTGCTGCCATTCTGGACCAGGATCACTATGGCCTGACCAAGGTGAAGGAGCGCATCCTGGAGTTCCTCAGCGTCAAACAGCTGGCCCCGGATCTCAAGGGCACGGTGCTGTGCCTGGTGGGCCCTCCCGGTACCGGAAAGACCAGCATCGCCATGTCAGTGGCACGGGCAACGGGGCGGAAACTGGCCCGCATCTCCCTGGGCGGTGTCCATGATGAGGCGGAGATCCGTGGCCACCGGAAGACGTATGTGGGGGCTATGCCAGGCCGGATTATCGCCGGGCTCCAACAGGCGGGCACCATGAACCCTGTGATGGTCCTGGATGAGATTGACAAGCTGGGCGGTGATTTCCGGGGAGACCCCTCCGCGGCACTGTTGGAGGCGCTGGATGGGGAGCAGAACAGTGCGTTCCGGGACCATTTCCTGGAGATCCCCGTGGACCTCTCCGACGTGCTGTTTATCACCACGGCCAACACTTTGGACACCATTCCGAGGCCCCTTTTGGACCGGATGGAGGT
>CALWOS010000211.1 GCA_944383185.1 uncultured Oscillospiraceae bacterium | reverse complement strand
GGCCAAAAACCGTGCGGATTTTCTGCGCATGTGCAATCTCTCCCTCAATTTCATGTTCATAGTAGGGTGGTCTCGGCATCGGGATCACAATACAGCTCATGCCGCCGGAAGGGCGGGTACGGTCTCGATGGCCTGAACCAGAAGCGCCAGCTTGCTGCTGTGGGAAGCGGCGCTGTTCCAATCCTGGAGACGCTCGCCCCAGGGGGTGCCCAACTGATCCACTCCGTCCCAGAAGGCGGCGTACTGCCGCTCATACTCCGTCTGGGAGACGGCGCTGGTGCTGCCGTACAGATAGTAATACATGGTGCCCCCCTCGCAGCTGGTGGAAAAGAGGGGGCTGGTGCTCCAGCCGCCGGCTTCGGTCACATCGCAGCGGCTCCAGTCCTCCCCGTACCACTGATAGCCCGCCCGGACATAGTCATAAGAGGCAAAGAAGAGCGTCCCGTCCGCCCTGTCCCGGCACAGGAACAGCTCGTCCCAGCTGCTGTCCGCTTCGGGCCAGAGGCCCGTGAGCTCCCGGAGGACACCGTTTTCATAGCGGTAGGCATAGGTGCTGGTAAAATACCCTGTGCCCAGGGGAGGCGTCTGGATCAGGAACTCCGGCGTGCCGTCCAGATCCAGGTCCATAAAATAGAGCTGGGTATCCTCCCCATCTACATACCCGGTACATTGGGTGTAGACCGGACCCCACAGGCTGTCTTCCGCGGCGAGCACCGCCTCGGCCAGTTCCTCCGGGGAGATTTCCTCCGGCGCGGGACCGGCCAGCTCCTGCCAGCTGAGGCTCCGGTGGTCCAGCCGGGGATAGCGGGCCAGGGCGGCCTCCACCTCCTCATAGGTCATGGCGTCCGGATCCCGGGAGTCGTAGCGGTAGCTGGCGATCTGTTCCAGGCTGCCGCCGTCCCCGGAAATCCGGTAGAGCGCCGCGCTGCCGGAAAAGGCGCTGTCGCTCCCCTGGACGCACAGCACGCCGCCCTCACACAGGTAGAGCCGAACCCGATAGCCAAAGCCCCCGCCCCCGTCGCCAAAGGGGCTGAGAATCGCCCCGTTGTAGGCGTAGAAGCCGATGAGCACATAGTCCCCGCCTTCCTCCTTGGCGATCAGGAACTCGGGCACGCCGTCGCCGTTCACGTCATACTCCGCGGAATACAGGGTGTAGCCGTAGTTATAGTAGTCGTTGACCTCCGTCACGTTCACATACCGGTATTCGCCCTTTTCCCAGCGCTCCAGGAAGCTGTCCCGGCCCACGGAGCAGGCGGAGACATATTCCGCCAGCACGGCGCTGTAGTCCGCATCCCCCAGCTTGTCCGCCCGGACGGCCTCCACGGCCTGGTGGACATTCACAATGGGGAAAGAGCGGGTGGCGTTGGGCGAGTCCGGATTGTCCGCGGCGTGGCCCAGGTAGTTATCCAGGAGATACCGGCGCACCTCCGGCCCGGTGAGGGAGGGGGCCATGCCCCAGACCACGGCAGCGGCACCGGCCACCACGGGGGCGGACATGGAGGTGCCGGACATGGTCACATAGCCCCCCGGCACGGCGCTGTACACCGTGTCCCCAGGCGCGGCGATGTCCACCTGAGCGCCGCCGTTGGAAAAGCGGGTGAGGATGCGGCCCGCAGTCCCCGGCTGGCTGGATGCGGCCACGATGAGGATGCGGTCCTGGATATCCCGGGTGGAAACGCCCTGGTAGGCGGGGCAGTTCCCGTCGGTAATGGAGCAGAATACGCCGTTGTGGATGGCGTCCACGCCGATGCCGTCCCCCGCGCCGTTGCCGGCGCTCTGGACCACCAGGAAGTCAAAGCCCCTGCTCAAAAGCGCCGCCATGTACGCCGAAGCGTTGGCCGCCTCCGCGTCGTGGAAGTCGGAGGAGAAAACATCATTGTTGGTGTCCAGGTTGGAGCTCTTGCCCAGGGAGAAATTCACCACCCGGGCCCCCTCCTGGACACACTCCACCAGTCCCAGGAGGACGGCGGTATTGGTGTCCCAACCTCCCGCCTGCTGCTGGGCGTCGCTGGGCTGCCAGTCATAGCACAAAAGCCGCGCGTTGGGCGCCATACCGGCAATGCCCCTTCCGTTGCCCGGCTCCGCGCCCACAATGCCCGCCACATGGGTGCCGTGGTCCTCGGTATTGCATCGGTCTGTGTTGAGAATCTGGAGCGTCAGGTCCTCGTGACTCGTATCAAAGCCGTTGTCCACGATGCCCACGCCGATCTCCGCCAGCTCCCCGGCGTAGTCCCAGGCCCCCGGGGCGTCGACGGCCTCAACCCACCAGTTGTTCCCGGCGGGGGCGGAGACGTCCCAGTCCTCCCCGCCGCCCCAGGGGTCGTTGGGGTAGAAGTCGCAGTCAAACCGGGCGGCCAGGTCATAGCGGGCACAGTATACCCCCGCCATATCCTCCACTTGAGCGGCCAGGGCCTCCAGCCCCGCCAGATCCCGGGCCTCCACCCGGATCTGAAGTTGGCCGATGGTGTCCATCCGCCCGGCCACGGTGCCGTCCACGGCATCCACCACCGCGTCCTTCTGCTGCTGGGTGGCGTTCTGTTCAAAAAAGACCAGGAGGATGTTGTTCACATAGGTAATGCCCGTGTCCTCGTCCAGGGAAAGATCCTCCGCGTCAAAGTCGTAGGCGTTGTTCTCCGGCTCTGCGGGCCCCGTCTCCAGGCTGTCGGCAAAGCGGACGAGAATGGTGGCCGCCTCCGCCCGGGTCATGGTGGCGGCAGGGCGGAAATTCCCGGCCTCATCCCCCACGAAGATGCCCGCGGCGGCCAGGACCTCCACGCTCTCCTGGGCCCAGGCAGAAATGCTCCCCCCGTCCGGGAAGGAGGCCGCGCCGCCCTGGTCCGGAAGCTGGAGGTTCTCCGCTTCCAGGCAGCGGAACAGGAAGGTGGCCGCCTGTTCCCGGGTCACCAGTTCCTCCGGAGAAAATGTGGTGTCCGAGGTGCCCTGGGTGATGCCCTTGTCCACCGCCCAGGCCACATAGGAGGCGTACCAGCTGTTTGCCTGTACGTCGCCGAAGCTGCCGCCGGCGCTGGGCCCGTCTTCCACGCCCATAAGCCGGCCCAGCACCGTGACGAACATGGCCCGGGTCATGCTCCCGTCGGGGTCAAAGGCCGTGTCGGACACGCCGCTCATGAGCCCGCGGTCATAGCTCTCCGCCACCGCGTCGTAGTACCAGGCGCTTTGCTCCACGTCCCGGAAGGGCAGCCCCGCCGCCCCCGCGGTCACGCCAAAGCCCGGCAGCGCCAGGGCCAAAACCAATACCAGAGCCAGGATACGCTGGATCCGTTTCATACGCTCTCCCCCTATCGGTCACTGTGTCTTTCCTCTTGTATCATACACCATGCGCGGCAAAAAGCAAACAGAAATCCGCGCTGCCGTGCCTCTGGAACAGGGAAAAAAGATGGCAGGCACCTGCGTGCCTGCCATCTCAGCTTGTCAAAGAAGGCTGTGCCTTCTTTGACAAAAAGGATGGCACTCCGCTTCGCGCCTCGATTGTCCGCAAAAGGCGGACAATTCGACGCACGCTTCGTGAGAAGTGTTTTTCCCGACGCACACCGCAGCGTAAAGAAAATGTGCCGGCGGCACATTTTTCGCGTAGGCCGCAGCGGCTATGCCGCGAGGAGGGAACTCCGTGCGGGATACCGGGTACGGCTGCGGCCGCAAATTCTCCGAAGGTTTTTTGACAGTCTCAGATGGCAGGCACCTGTGTGCCTGCCATCTTTCTTTCCTTATGCCTTGTTGCGGGGCCGCAAGGCTCAGTCCTTTGCCAAAGCGTACAGCGCGGCAAGGTCAAATTCCGCCGCCAGTGCCTCCAGGGTGTCGCGGTCCAGAGCCGGGGTGCTGCCTGTGCCCCCGCGGAAATTCACAAAGACGAAGCACTCCGCCCCATCTGCCGCCAGGATGGCCTTCTCCCCGCTGAGAGCCAGGAGCAGCTCCGTGCCGTCCGCCGCGGTCATGGTCCAGCTTTCAAAGTCCGCCGCGTCCGCCAGGAGGTAGCTG
>CALWOS010000210.1 GCA_944383185.1 uncultured Oscillospiraceae bacterium | reverse complement strand
GCCTTTCATATCTCCGGCGCGGGCACCGTTGTCACCGGCACTCTCTGGCAGGGCGTCCTCCATCCAGGGGACCGGCTCTCCCTCTTTCCCGGGGGCCGCCCCGTGCGTCTGCGGAGCCTCCAGGCCTATGGCGAAGGCCGGGAGGCTGTCTTTGCAGGGGAACGGGCCGCGGCCAACCTCCCGGGGGTGGATACCGCCGCCGTCCCCCGGGGCAGCTGGTTGGCCCAGCCCGGGCTTTTGTCTCCCTGCCGCCGGGCCGATCTCCTTCTCGAACTGCTCCCCGGCGCCCCAGCCCTGTCCCAGCACGCCCGGGTCCATGTGCACCACGGCTCCGGCGCCGCCTTGGCCCGCGTCCGGCTCTGGGAGGGGGCCTGTCTCTCCCCCGGCAGCCGGACCCTTGCCCAGCTGGAGCTGGAAAGGCCGCTCTTTCCCCTCCCCGGGGACCGGGTCATTCTCCGCTCCTACTCCCCTGCGGTCACCATCGGCGGCGGCGCCATAATCAATATCGCGGGGCAAAAACCACGCGCTGCCCGGCGCCCCGCCTATCTGCAGCGTCTCCGGGATCTTGCCAGCGGCGACAGCGCCCGGATCCTCCCCGCCGCCATGTCGGCTGACCTCCGCCCCTGGGACGCGGCCCGGGCCGCGGCGTATCTCCGCTGCTCCCCCGCGGAGGCCAGCGCCCTCTTGACCCGGCTGACAGGCGAGGGCGCCGTATGGGCCGTGGAGGAAAGCCGCTTCCTCTCCGGAGAGCGGTGCCGCGCCCTGGCGGACGCTCTCCGTCAGAAGGTGGAGGAAAACCTCCGCCGGGAGCCCCTGCGCCCCGGCGTTTCCGCGGCGGAGGCCCTGGCCGCCGCCGCGCCGGGCCTGGGAGATGTATCCCCCGCTTTTCTCCAATCCCTGGCAGCAGCCGCCGGCCTCGCCCTGCAGGACGGCATTCTTGTGCCGCCCGGCCACACGCCCGCTCTGCCCTCCCGTCTGGAGGCCGTCCGGCAGGAGGCCGCCGCCGCCCTGTCGGAAGCCGGCCTCCGCCCTCTCCAGTGGGACGGTATCCCCTGTGTCCGCCGCCTTCCCCCCGCCGCCCGGCGCGCACTCCTGGATCAGATGTGCCGCGCCGGTGAAGCCGTTCCCCTGCCCCGGGGCGGCGTCCTCTCCCCCCGGGCCCTGGAGGAAGTCCGCTCCCGTCTGGAGGGGCGCTTTCCCCAGAGAGATTTCACTCTTTCCCAAGCCCGGGACAGCCTGGGCGTCAGCCGGGACACGGCCCTGACGCTCCTGGAGCTGCTGGAGGACCAGGGCTTCCTCCTGCGCCGGGGGCATCTCCGCCGTCTGGCCAAACCAAAGCGGCTCTAAAATTCGTTCCAGGACTGGGTATAAATATCACAAATATCTATGGCCTTTTTGGTAACATCGAAAAATCAGATTTTTCATTTTCCAGCCTATTTGTTATACTAATAGGAGAATAACGTCCCGCGCCGGGCCCTTTCAGCCCGAAGCGTCCGATCCCACAAAGGAGGAAATTCCCTATGATCCAGGTCAACGCAGTGGGCGATCCCTGCCCCATCCCCGTGGTCAAGACCAAAAACGCCATCCGCGAGCTGGGCGGTCCCGGCGTGGTGGAGACCACGGTGGACAACGAAATCGCCGTACGCAATCTGCAAAAAATGGCCAGGCAGCTTGGCTGCGAGTCCAAGGCGGAAAAAACCGGCGAAAGCCGCTTCCTGGTCACCATCACCGTCACAGAAACTGCCCAGACCCCCGCCCCCACGGCGGAGGAGAGCTGCCTTGTCCAGCCTGGCAAGGAGAAAAACACCGTGGTGGTCATCGCCTCGGACCAGATGGGCATGGGCAGCGCGGAGCTGGGCAAGACGCTGATGAAAGGCTTCCTCTACGCCCTGGGCCAGCAGGAAAGCCTGCCCCGGACCATTCTCTTTTACAATGGCGGCGCCTCTCTGAGCTGTGAGGGTTCCCCCGCCCTGGAGGACCTGAAAAGCCTGGAGGCCCAGGGCGTGGAGATCCTCACCTGTGGCACCTGCCTGAATTTCTATGGCCTCAGCGAAAAGCTCCAGGTGGGCGAGGTGACCAACATGTACTCCATTGTGGAGAAGATGACCCAGGCCGACTGCATCGTCAAACCCTGAGCCATGCTCCGGAAAACCCTCTCCCTGATCATCACCTTTGACGCCACAGTTCAGGCCATGGCAGCGGAGTCCTGCCTCCAGGCCCTGGGCCTTCCGGGCCGGTTGATCCCCGTGCCCCGGGAGATCACCGCCGGCTGCGGCCTGGCCTGGAAAGCGCCGCCGGAGGCCCAAGAGCGCCTTCGCGCCGCCCTGGAGAACGCGAATATTCCCGCCTCGGGCTACCATGTCCTCATGGTCTGAGGCCAAAGGAGCCATCCATGATCTATCTTGACAACACCGCCACCACCCTCCGGAAGCCCCCATGCGTCGCCCAGGCCATTGTTCAGGCCATGGAGACCATGGGAAACGCCGCCCGGGGCGCCCACGGCAGCGCCCTGGATGCGGGCCGGACGGTGTTCGAAGCCCGTGTGAAGCTAGCCCGGTTCTTCGGCTGCCCGGATCCCAGCCACGTGATCTTCACCGCCAACTCCACCGAGGCACTGAACATCGCCCTCTTCGGCCTCTTTTCTCCTGGAGACCATGTGATCTCCACGGACCTGGAGCACAACTCCGTCCTGCGCCCGCTGTACGCCCTGGAGAGGGAGGCGGGCCTTGCCGTGGACTTTGTCCCGGCGGACAGCCGCGGGAAGGTGGATTACACGGCCTTTTCCGCCCTGGTGCGCCCCAGCACCAGGGCCATTGTCTGCACCCACGCCTCCAATCTCACCGGGGAAATGCTGGATCTGCATGAGATTGCCGCCGTAGCCCGGCAGCATAACCTGCTCCTGGTGGTGGACGCCTCCCAGACCGCCGGGGCCGTCCCCATTGACATGGCAGCCCTGGGGGTGGACGTGTTGTGCTTCACCGGCCACAAGGGCCTTATGGGCCCCCAGGGCACCGGCGGGCTGTGCATCCGCCCCGGTGTGGAAATCCGCCCCTGGAAACGGGGCGGCAGCGGCGTACAGTCCTACAGCCCCACCCAGCCCGCCGAGTACCCCACCCGGCTGGAGGCCGGCACCTTGAACAGCCACGGCATCGCCGGGCTCTCCGCGGCGGTGGACTTTCTCACGGAGACCGGCGTCGAGACCATCGCCCGCCACGAGGCGGCCCTCACGCGCCGCTTCTATGCCGGCGTCCGGGACATCCCTGGCGTGATGGTCTATGGGGACTTTGCAGAAGTCAGACGCGCCGCCATTGTGGCCCTGAACGTCCGGGATTATGACTCCGGCGCCGTTTCGGACGCCTTGAGCGAGACCTACGGCATCGCCACCCGCCCCGGCGCCCACTGCGCCCCGCGGATGCACCGGGCCCTGGGCACGGTGAACCAAGGCGCGGTGCGCTTCAGCTTTTCCTGGTACAGCACCCCGGAGGAGGTGGACGCCGCCATTGCCGCGGTCCGGGAGATCGCCGCGCCCTGAATCCAAACAAAAAGCACCGCGGGAGCGTCCCAAAAGGACGCTCCCGCGGTTTTATATCTGTGCGTCACGCTTTCTTGCGCAGGTCGCGGAAGATTTTCCAGAGCTGGATGAGCACCGTGGGTGCAATCGCCAGCCCCACGATCTCTCCCAGGTTGGTCAGGCCAAAATCCGGCGCCACCTGGAACAGCCCCTGGAGCCCGGGCACGAACAGCACCAGCCCCAGCAGCACGACCCCGGCAAAAAACGCCAGGACGGAAGCGCGGTTGCTCTTAAACTTCAGGCGGAAAATGCTCTCCGCCCCCCGACAGTTGAAGCCGTGGAACAGCCGGGCCAGGGTGAGGGTGGCAAAGGCCATGGTGGAAGCCATGACGGCGTCGCCCCCCTGGTAGCCCAGATAAAAGGCCGCCATGGTCGCCGCGCCGATCAACAGGCCCTGGCCGCCGATCCGGCCCAGGAGCTCCCGGTTCAAAATGGGCTCTTTGGGGGAACGGGGTTTCCGGTCCAGAAGGCCCGCCGGGCGGGCTCCATGCCGATGGCGATGGCGGGCAGGGAGTCGGTGAGCAGGTTGATGAACAGCAGATGCACCGGCTGGAAGGGGATCGGCAGGGCCAGCAGCGAGGCGTAGAGCACGCACAGGATGCCCGCGGTGTTGCCGGAGAGCAGGAAGGCAATGGCGTTTTTGATGTTTTCATACACGCTCCGGCCATTAACCACCGCCTTGACGATAGTGGCAAAGTTGTCGTCCGCCAGGATCATGCTGGCCGCGTCTTTGCTCACCTCCGTGCCGGTGATACCCATGGCCACACCGATGTCCGCCTTCTTCAGGGCCGGGGCGTCGTTGACGCCGTCGCCCGTCATAGAGACGATCTTCCCCTTCCGCTGCCAGGCGTTCACGATGCGGATCTTGTGCTCCGGGGATACCCGGGCATAGACGGAAATCCGCTCCAGCCGCTCGTCCAGGTCGGCGTCTGTCATCTGTTCCAGCTCCAGGCCGGAGACCGCCTCGTCCCCCTCCTGGAAAATGCCAAGCTGCCGGGCGATGGCCGTGGCAGTGACTTTGTGGTCCCCGGTGATCATCACCGTGCGGATGCCGCCGCGCCGGGCGTCGGCCACGGCCTGGATGGCCTCGGGCCGGGGCGGGTCGATCATGGAGATGAGCCCGATGAAGGTGAAGTCCTGCTCATCGTCCAGCGTCAGGGGCCGCAGTTCCGGCAGTTCCTTGTAGGCAAAGGCCAGCACCCGCAGCCCTTCCATGGACAGCTCCATGTTCACCCGGGAGACAGTCTCCTTCCGCTCCGGGGTGAGCTCCACCTTCCCCTCCCGGGTCAGCAGCCACTTGGAGCGGTCCAGGAGCACGTCAATGGCCCCCTTGGTGAACATGGTGGCCGTGCCGTCGATGTCGTGGAGAGTGCTCATAAGCTTCCGGTCGGAGTCAAAAGCCAGCTCACCCAGCCGGGGATGCTGCTCCCGGTAGCTCTCCTCCTCCACGCCAAATTTCTCCCCCAGCATCACCAGGGCCACCTCGGTGGGATCGCCGATGGATTTCCCATTTTCCTCATCGTTGGTGGCGTCGCTGGCCAGAAGGGCGGCCTTGAGCAGCAGCCGCTGCACGTCGTTCACCAGTTCCAGGTCGTCCCCCTCCAGGAGGGAACCGTCGGCGTAGACTTTCTGGGGGGTCATCTTGTTCTGGGTCAGGGTGCCCGTCTTGTCGGAACAGATCACCGACACGCAGCCCAGGCTCTCCACGGCCTTCAGGTCCTTGATGATGGCGTTCTGCCGGGCCATTTTCTGGGTGCCCATGGCCAGGACGATGGTGACGATGGAGCTCAAAGCCTCGGGGATGGCCGCCACCGCCAGGGCCACGGCGAACATCAGCGAGTCCAGCACCCCCATGCCGGTGCGGAAGATGGAAAGGGCAAACACCACGGCGCAGATGACCATGATGACCACGGCCAGCTTGGCGCTGAAATTGTCCAGGCTCTGCTGCAGGGGGGTCTTGCGCTGCTGGGTCTGGTTCATCAGCGCGGCGATCTTCCCCAGCTCCGTATCCATGCCGGTGCCGGTCACCAGCACCGTGGCCCGGCCATAGGTCACAAGGGAGCCGGAGAACACCATGTTCGTCTGGTCCCCCAGGGCCACCTGGCCGCCCAAAATGGCCTCCGTGGTTTTCTCCACACCCTCGCTCTCTCCGGTGAGGGAGCTCTCATTGACCTTCAGGGAATAGTTCTCCAAAATGCGCCCATCGGCCACCACCATGTCCCCGGCCTCCAGGAGCACGATGTCGCCGGGTACTACCTCGGTGGAGGGGATCTCCATGCGCATCCCGTCCCGGAGCACCTTGGCGCTGGGAGATGACATGGCCTTGAGGCTCTCCAGGGATTTCTCCGCCTTGAGATACTGCACGGTGCCCAGGATCGCGTTGAGGATCAGTACCGCGAAGATGACAATGGTGCTCTCCACATTCTCCGACAGCGCGGAGATTACGGCGGCCACAATCAGGATGATGACCAGCAAATCCTTGAACTGCTCGGCAAAAACCTGGATTGTGCTTTTTTTCTTCCCCTCGGAGAGCTTGTTGGGGCCGAAGCGCTCTTTTCTCCGATCCGCTTCCGCGGAGGTGAGCCCCTCCGGAGACGCCTGCTGCATCTCCAGCGCCTCCTGGGGCGTTTTCGCGTAATAAGCCTCTGCCATACTTGACAACCCTTCCTTTCCCGGAATCCGGCGGCGCGGGAACGTCTGCC
>CALWOS010000209.1 GCA_944383185.1 uncultured Oscillospiraceae bacterium | reverse complement strand
GTGCTGCTCCCGGTTTCGTCCCGGCACAGGGCGGACACCGTCTGGGCGTCCTCTCCTTCCAGGATCTCCGCCACGGTCATGCCGCAGTCCTCCAGAATGGTGCGGGCAACGGACTCCGTGGTCACTTCGGGAAACTGGGAATACATCTCCTGGTTGTCTTCACAGCCGCTGCTGGCATAGAGATAGTAAATCTCCTCGGTATCCGCGTCTATGTAAAGATCCAGCCAGTTGCGCCAGTCCCCACGCCACTGAATATAGTAGTGCCAGACCCGGATGGTGCCCGCGCTGCTGTAGACCTCCAGGCACTGGGTCCCCTCGGCCTCCACGTCCATGGTCCCGTTGTCCACAGACACCAGCGCACGAATAGACTCCCCAATGTCCAAAAGCTGCTGGGTCTGAGCCGCGCTCATGTCCAAAAGGCTGTCTCCCGTACCTGCGGCATCCCGGACATAATAGTCCAGCCAGCACTGCCGCCGGTCCGACGGCGCAAGCAGTTCCGGACCTTGGATGCTCTGCCAGGATGAGGTGAAATAGCGCGCCGGCAGCAAGGCCCCCAGGAGCACCACGCAGGCCGTGGCCGCCGCCAGAAGCAGGTTGGGCAGCCGCTCCCGGAAGGATTTCCCCGTCTCCTTACTCATGAGGCGGCCTCCCTCCCCTTCAGGAACACCCGCACCGTGGTCCCCTCTCCAGGTGTGCTGGAGTATTCCAGTTGGGAGCCATGGAGCTCCGCGATCTTTTTGCTCAGGGCAAGGCCCAGACCCGCGCCGTTCTGAGCCCGGGAGCGGGACTTGTCGATCATATAAAATGGTTCTGTGATTTTCTGCAGTTCCTCCGGCTTCATGCCCCGGCCCTGGTCCCGGACGTAAAAGGCAAAGCCTCCAGGCTCGTTCTGGCCGATGAGTTCCACGCTCTGGCCCTTTTTGCTGGCCTTCCGGGCATTGTCCACCAGGTTGATGAGCAGCGTTTTAAAGAGGTCCGGCTCAATCCAGACCTCCCCTTTTTCACACTTGAGGTGGAGATTCAGCCCATCACCCCCGGTGCTGGGCACAGACACCGCCGCCACCTCCCGGAGCAGGAGGCCGGGGTCATAGCGCCGTTTCTGGATCTCCTGGCGGCCCAAGACAATGATCTCCAGGAGCTTCAGGGAGAGCGCTTCCAGGCGCTTCCCCTCGGAAAAAATGTAGCCGGCGGCGGTAAAGCGGGGCTTGGGGGCCATGTCCTTGCTCCGGAGCATGTCCGCATAGCCGATGATGGCGGTTAGCGGGGTTTTGAGTTCGTGGGCAAAGCTGGCGATAAATTCCTCCCGGCGCTCCGCGTCCGCCCGCAGGTTCTCCAGCTCCCCCTCCAGGGCTTGCCGTTGGGCCTCCTGGACCTCTCCCCGGTTCCGGGCCCGGCGGCGCACCGCCGAGCAGCCCCAGGCCGCCAAAGCTGCGCTTGCCGGCACAGCCAGGGCATAGAGGATCAGGAACCGCCGGTAGGCCGCTCCCGAAAGGGCGCCCCCCGCCGCCAAAATGGCGGCGCAGAGGCCCAGCAGCACGGCAACGGCGCACATGGCCGCGCAGGCCGCCGCCAGGGTGGGGCTGAGTTTTTTCATCACGCCTCCAGTCGATAACCCACTTTATAAATGGCCTTGATCTTGTCCTCCCAGTGGAGCTTTTTCCGCAGGCGCTGGACATGGAGGTCCACGGTGCGGCTGTCACCCATATACTCGCTCTCCCAGACCCGCTCGTAGAGGGTCTCCCGAAACAGGGCGATGTTCCGGTTCCGCACAAAGAGGAGCAGCAGCTCAAACTCTTTCATAGTCAGAGGGATCTCCCGGTTCCCGCGCCGGACACTCCGGGAGCGGGTGTCAATGGTGATGTCGTCCACCGTGATCTCCGTCTGGGTCTTTCCCGCCCGGCGGAGCACCGTCTCCACCCGGGCCAGGAGCTCCACAATTTCAAAGGGCTTGACCAGGTAGTCGTCCGCACCCAAGCGGAGTCCCTTCACCTTGTCCTCGGTGCTGCCTTTGGCGGTGAGGAAGATCACCGGGATCTCCAGGGGCTTGATGTACTCCAAAAGCTCATAGCCGTTGGCGCCCGGGAGCATGATATCCAGCAGCACCAGGTCAAACCGCTCCCCCGCTTCCAGGATATCCGCGGCCTGGATGCCGTCGTAGGCGCAAGTGCAGGTATATCCCGCCTCGGTGAGGTTCATTTCGATCAAGTCATTAATGGGTTTTTCGTCTTCTACAATCAGGATCTTCAGCATCCTGCGTCCTCCTTCCGGCGTAATATGTCATCCCATTATATTTGTATCATACTTTTGACGAAATGTCGACGGATTTTGTTCCCGGATAGGCCTTCCTTTTCCGCCGGGAAATGTTAAGATCTTGTAAAGACGCCGGGTATGCCGTTGACAGAGCGGGGCTGCTGGGCTATGATTATTCTGTATTAATATATTCGCCGGTCTCATCCGGCGAAAAACACAAGGAGGAATTTTTTTGCCTGACCCCCTTATAGGACAGCTATTGCTGCAGGTCGTGCTCATCGCGCTGAACGCCGTCTTCGCCTGCGCGGAAATCGCTGTGCTCTCCGCCAGCGAACCCCGCCTGGAGCAGCTCTCCAAATCCGGCGACAAGCGTGCCCGGCGCCTGCTCCGTCTCACGGAGCAGCCCTCCCGTTTCCTTTCCGTCATCCAAGTGGCCATCACCCTCTCCGGCTTCCTGGGCAGCGCCTACGCTGCGGACAATTTCTCTGAGTACATCGTCCACTGGCTGGTGGGTCTGGGCGTGCCAGTCCCCGTCAATGTGCTGGATGCGGCGTCAGTTTTTCTGGTTACGCTGATTCTCTCCTACATTACCCTGATTTTCGGCGAGCTGGTACCCAAACGCCTGGCCATGCAGCAGCCGGAGAAGATTTCCCTGGCCATCTCGGGCCTGGTGAGCGCCGTGTCCAAAGTTTTTGCCCCTCTGGTCTGGCTGCTGACCCGCTCTACCAACGGCGTGCTGCGCCTGATGCGGGTGGACCCGGACCAGGACAACGACGCCGTGAGCGAGGAAGAAATCCGGCTCATGGTGGATAAGGGCAGCGAAACCGGCGCCATTGACATCACCGAGCGGGATTTCATCGAGAACGTCTTTGCTTTTGACGATCTCACGGTAGAGGAGTTCGCCACCCACCGTACAGAGGTGACCTTCCTGTGGCTGGAGGACAGCCAGGAGGACTGGGAAAACACCCTGCGCACCACCCGCCACAGCCGCTATCCCGTCTGTGACCAGACCTCGGACCAGGTGGTGGGCGTTCTCAGCGTCCGGGACTACTTCTTCCTGACGGACCGCAGCCGGGAAAACGTCATGCAACATGCGGTACAACCGCCCTGCTTCGTGCCGGAGACCATCCGCGCGGACGTCCTGTTCCGGCAGATGCAGCGCTCCCGGAATCACTTTGCCGTTGTGCTGGACGAGTATGGCGGCGTCACCGGCATCGTCACCATGAACGATGTACTGGAGCAGCTGGTGGGAGATCTGGACAACGATGCGGAAGCCCCCGTCGAGGCCGAACCCATTGAGGAGCTGGAACCGGGCCTGTGGCTGATCCGGGGCAGCGCCTCTCTGGAGGATGTGGCAGAGGTGTTGGATCTCCCCCTCCCCGACGAGGAATGCGACACCTTCGGCGGCTTTGTCTTCGCCGCTTACGGCTCCGTCCCAGAGGACGGCACGGTCTTTCATCTCCAGGCCGGCGGCATGAACATCGAGGTACTGGAAATTTCCGGGCACAAGCTGGAACTAGCCAAGGTCCGCCGTCTTTCCGAAAAGGAAGACCAAGCCCTGTCCACAGGGGAAAAATAAAATCTGAAAAAAGCTGTCAAGCCGGCGCCCTGTTTTATCCAGGTGCCGGCTTGACAGTTTTTTCGGATTTCACCCATGTCGGGATCACAATTATGTATCCCCCCGCCGGGCGGGGGGGCCGGATCTGCAAGTCAGACAGCGGATACGGGCAACTGGGTGCAGGTGGTGCAGATATCCTCGGCGGAGGCTGCGTTGCAACTGACATATGCTTCGCCCACGGTAGCCGTGGCGCCAAAAGAAACCGGTACCGCCACGCAGATGTCCTGGCTTATGGTAAAGACACAGGAACTGTTTCTAGCGCCGGCGCAGGTGTTTCCCTGCATTACGACCGGCTCGCCGCAGCATCGGGTCACGGCATGCCCCGTCTGGGCAAACGGCGTCACTGTCACCGGTACGCACACGGACGCGGTCTGGTAACCCACGGCCGGGCAGGTTTGGATCTCGTTCAAAACAATTCCCTCCACACAATTGTGATTCCCTTTTCCGGGTCCACTGCATCTTACGCCGCGGCCCCGGCTTTTGTGCGCCGCGGCCAGGCGCAGATTCACGCACGACAAAAGAGAGACTGAAAATTTTCCGAGCCGCTTTCTATTCCACCAGCCCATATTTGACCTGGATGCGGTCCAGTTTTTCCAGCATGGGTCCGGCGGAAAACCAGAGAAAGATCCAGGTGGCCGCGGCGTGGACGCAGTCCAAGGGGAAACCGGAGATGTAATAGGAGAGCAGGATTTTCCCGTTCAGCTCTCCGGCCCAGATAAGGGCTGAGGCTGGGTTCATGATGCCCCCGTAGATGACAACGGCGGCCAGCGCGCCGTAGACGCAGAGGGAGGTGCGCGTCCGCCGCAGCCAGCCTTTGCGGAAGAGGACGCCGGCCAGGAAGCCGATGATGCCCATGGCGAACATCTGCCAGGGCGTCCAGGGCCCTTGGGAGAAGAGCACATTGGACGCCAGCATGGTTATGGCCCCCACCAGGAAGCCGGTTTCCCCGCCAAAGGCCACCCCGGCTATGATGACCAGGGCCATCACCGGCTTAAACTGGGGCAGCATAAAGAAGGCCGCCCGTCCCGCAATCGCGATGGCACAGAGCACCGCAATAATGACCAGCTCCCTCGCCTGTGGCTTCCGGCCCTCGAAGATCAGAAAGAAGGGAACCATACACTCCAAAAGCACCATGAGAGAGATGAAGTAATACTTTTTCCCATCCAGATAGTAGATGCCGATAAACAGCGTCAGGGGAATCAGCAGGAGAATCAGGACCGTGGCAGCCAGGGTGCGGCGGGAAAGCTTTCTCTTTTCCCGCGGGGTCTGCACGAGATAATCCGGCCTGTGGCTGCGCCTGCTGATACAGGCGGCGAACCCAAACAGGGCGGCAATGAAAAGCCCGTACTGCAGCAGCTGATGGGATGCAAGGGGCGTCATGCCCTCCGCGCCGATCAGCGCCGTCAGGTCAGTCACATTCATAAATTGCAGGAACAAAAGCAGAGCAACCGCGCCGGAAACCACGGCCCCCAGCTTGCGCCACCAGGGCAGCTTTTTGGGCTTTCCCTTGTCCGTGCTGCCGTCCGGCTCCGGCAGAATAAAGTCGTCCGCCGGCAGCTCCGGAGGCTCCGGCAGGGCCCCACCGCAGGCGGCGATCACGTCCTCTGCCGTCACCGCCTCCGGCAGCAGACCACGGGCCATGCGGTTGGCGGCGGTGGTGTAGAAGCTGTTGCCGGAGAAAAAGGCCCGGGGCGTCCCCTCGGTGACGATGCTCCCGTCAAAAAACAGGGCGCACCGGTGGGCGTATTTCGCGCAGAACTCAATATCATGGCTGACCATCAGGATGGTCACGCCGCGGCGGAAAAGGACAGAGAGGATTTCCGCAAACACCTGCTTGAACTCCGCGTCCAGCCCCTTGGTGGGCTCGTCCATGAGGAGGATCTCCGGCTCCAGCAGGAGCACCTTGGCCAGGGCTGCCCGCTGCTGCTCTCCGCCGGAGAGGTCGTAGGGGTGCCGGTCCAGCAGATGCTCCAGACCGCAGAGGCGTACCATCCGCGCGATCCTGCCCTCCGCCTCCTCCGGTGTCATTCCTTTCCCTTTCAGGATTTCGGCCAGATCCTCCCGCACGGTTTTCTTGACGAACAGGGTCTGCGGGTTCTGGGGCAGGGCGCCCACGCGGCCGTGGACGGATACTTCGCCCCGGTAGGGCTTCAAAAGCCCTGCCGCCAGCTTCAGCGATGTGGTTTTTCCCGTGCCGTTGCCCCCGAGGATCGCCAGAAACTCTCCCCTTTGTACGGAGAGGGACAGCCCCCTCACCACATCCGGCAGATCCTTCTCATACTTGAACCAGAGATCCCGCAGGCCCAGCACCGTGTCTGCTCCATGGGGGTGGGGCCTCTCCGGCGGCAGGCTCTGCAGGGCGTGGCCGCCTGCATACGCTTCCAGCCACTCCCTGCCGTCGCGGACGGTGATGGGGCACGGCAGGCCGTTTTCCACCGCCGCCCACACCCGCATGGCAGCGGGCATGGCCAGGAACATGGCGTGGCCGCTCCGGCGCAGCCGCATCCCCACCTCATGGGGCGTGCCGGTGCAGAGGAGCTTCCCGGCGTCCAGGACCGCCACGGTGGTGGCCAGGGGAAAGGCCTCCTCCAGGCGGTGCTCGGTCAACAGAATGGTGATGCCCAGCTCCCGGTTGATCTTCCCCAGGGTGGCCAGGAAATCGCCGGCGGCGATGGGGTCCAGCTGGCTGGTGGGCTCGTCCAGAATCAGGACAGAGGGCTGCAGGACCATGACGGAGGCCAGATTCAAAAGCTGTTTCTGCCCGCCGGAGAGCTCGGTGACGTTCTTGTAAAACCAGGTCTGGATGCCGAAAAAGCTGGCCATCTCCGCCACCCGGCGGCGGATGGTGGGGGTGTCATACCCGAGGCTCTCCAGCCCGAAGGCCAGCTCGTGCCAGACCTTGTCGGTGACGATCTGATTGTCCGGCGACTGGAGCACAAAGCCGATCCGGGCCGACTGCTCCCGCTGGCCGATGTCGTCCAGGGGCGTCCCGTCCAGCAGAATTTCCCCGCCGCGCCGCCCGTGGGGAGCCAGGACGGTCTTCAGCTGCCGGAGCAGAGTGCTCTTGCCGCAGCCGGAGGGGCCGCAGAGCACCAAAAATGCGCCGGCGGGCACCGTCAGGGTGACGTCATCCAGCGCCTTTTCCCGCTGCTCCGGATAGGTAAAAGAAACATGCGACAACTCCAGGCTGCCCGCTGTCATTCCGTTCAAACGCTTCTCCCGCCTTTCCGCAAAGTTTCCCGCTGGGTCTGGATGGCCGCTTCCCGCTGCCGGCGCGTCCGGGCGGACAGCTCGTGGGCTACATAGTCCGGTGCAACACGCTCTAATACGGAGCAGATACCCGGCTCTGTCCACGGGAGATGCCGGTCAATCTGCAAAACATGCCGGTAGTTTTCGTCAAACCTTGTCAAATAGTCCTTGCCTCTGTCATCCGGAAACCGGCCCATACGGGCGCGCACATAGGCACCGCTGAGGGACTGGTGCAGGTGGATGCCCCGGATGAAATCCGCCAAACTGCCGTGTCGGTCCAGCATCCGGTGGATATACCGGACGCCCTCCTCCTGGGTGCGCAGGTCCAGGCAGGTATTCATCAGGTGCCCCGTGTCCAGCAGGATGCCCTTGCGGGCGAAACGGATGCCGCCCAGCAGGCGCTCTGTCTTTTTCGGATCGGTAAACGTAAAGCCGGGCCACCACTGGTTTTCCACAAGAAAGGCAAAGTCCGGCGGAACGTCCCGGAGCAGGGTGTTGATGACTTCCGCCGCCGCGTCTATGACTTCCTCGTCCGAGTGAAGCCAGCGGTAGGTATAACCCTCCTCCAGGGAAATATCCGATACATGGAACACCATATACCGGGCATGCAGCCGGCGTGCCCGGTCCAAATCCGCGCGGTACAACTCCAGCAAGGCGTCCGGCCCGCTGCCGCCATAAAACTGATAGGCGGCGTCCAGGCTTCCGAATTTGCGCCGGAGCGCTTCCTTGTCCTCCCGGTAGAAGTCCAGCCAATCCGGATAAAATGTCAGGTGGTAGCTCACAATCAGG
>CALWOS010000208.1 GCA_944383185.1 uncultured Oscillospiraceae bacterium | reverse complement strand
AAAAACCCGTTAGCGCGGCTCTGGAGCAAGTGATGGAAAAGCGGGGCTTTTACCGTCTGGAGCAGGGGAGCGATCCCATCCCCGTCATGGACGGGGGCGCCGACCCCATCCTTTCCGTGGCCGCGCCCATCCTGGCGGAGGGGGACGTACTGGGCTGCGTGGCCTTCGTCTCACCCCGGCAGGCGCCTCTGCCCGGAGAGGTGGAGACCAAGCTGGCCCAGACCATTGCCGGCTTTCTTGGGAAACAGATGGAAAGCTGACGCCAGAAAAAAGTCCAGGCTGTCGAAAAAGGCCAAGTGGCCTTTTCGACTGCCTGGATGATTCATAATGTTCGTGAAAATTGTCAATTACCGCTTTCAAGACTCCCCGCGCAAAGGGGCGGCGAACCCGCCCACGCTGGAGCTCCCCGCCGAACCGCGCTTGTCCAAGCAAGCGCCGTATTTTGCCTTCCGACAAAATACGCGGCGGGGCGCGCCGGGCATCCGGGTCAGACGGCGGCCTCTGGCGCGCCTGGCCGGGCCCCCAGCGTTTCCAGCACCCCGGGCTGGATCTCCAGCGTCTCCCGCGTTTCCCGGGAGCTCTGGGTCTCATAGGCCTCTCGGGGGCTGGTGACCACCCGGAGTCCGCGTTCCCGGTATAGCATCTTATACTCCCCATTGAGCCCGCTGTCCGTCACCAGGAGCATGGAACCGGTGGGCTGGCAGAGCTGCACCAGGGCGCTTTTTTCAAAACGGACGCTTTCCGCCAGGGCAATGACCTGATCCGCCTGCTCCATATAGGCCCGCTGGATGGGCAAAAGCTGGGAAATATACTCCGTGAAGCCGTTTTTCAGGGAAACGGCATAGGGAAACAAGAATGCCTTGCGGATATGGATGCGCCGGAGAAACCCCTCTGCCAGCGGGCCGCAGAACGCGGAGCCCTGGCGCAGAAACTCGCCGCCGGCCAGTATCAGCCGAAAGCCGGGCTTGCCCAAAAGCAGGGAAAAAACCTCATAGGAATGGGTGACCACCGTGAGCTGCTGAAAATTCTCCCGGAGCGCAGCGGCAAAGCAGTGGGCCGCGCCACCGGCGTCCACGGAGATCATGTCCCCTTCCTGGATCAGCGCCATGGCCGTGCGGCAGAGCTCCTGGGTGCAAGGCTGATCACGGTCCTGGCCGCTTGACGTCCTTTCCGCCGCTTCCGGAAATTCCATCCGGCGCCGGGCGCCGCCGTGCACGCGCTGGAGCTTTTTCAGCGATTCTAAATGCCGGAGATCCCGGCGTACAGACTCCGTGGAAACGGAAAACGCCTCCGCCAGCTGGGTGACGGTGACAAAGCCCTGTTCCTCCAGGGTCCGGAGGATGTGGGCATGCCGTTCCTGAGCCAGCATGTACAAGCACCTCCCCTGATGTCGTATATCGATGGGTCTTTATTTTGGCTCGTACCGATATGTCCAGTCCATGGCTGCTTCCCCTCCTTATCCTTTATGTAATATAATACAACATTATGAAGAAAAAAGCAATATGCTTTGGTATAAAACCCACAAAGTAAACTGTTTTATCTCCAGGATAGCTAAACATAGTGCACAATACGCAAGAAAAAAGTGCCGCAAAATTGGGCGAAAACGTTACATCTCCGATGCATTTCCCCTGTAAATTGAATAAAAATCCAAAACTTGTGCAGAAGGAGAGAAGAGCATGGGGAAACTGCGGTGCAGACGGATTCTGGCGGCGGCGCTGTGCGCGGCGCTGCTGCTTTCGGGACAGGCCCTGGCCGCCAGCTATGGGGACATGTCCGGCCACTGGGCGGAGGCGGCGGTGGATCGCTGGAGCACCCTGGGCATTGTCCAGGGGGATGACCAGGGCAACTTCCGCCCGGACGACACCATCAGCCGGGCGGAGCTGGCGGCCATCCTCAACCGCTATATGAAATACACGGAACAAGCGGAGAATACATATGCCGACCTCCCGGAGGACGCCTGGTATACCGAGGACATCCTCTGCCTGGCGGAAGCGGGGCTGATGCTGGGAGACGGGGAGTACCAGCGCCCCAACGATCCCGTCACCCGCCAGGAGGCGGCGGTGCTGTTTGCCCGGGCCTTCGGTCTCGCGGAAGGGAGCGGCAGCCTCTCCTATCCCGACAGCGCCTCCATTGCCTCCTGGGCCAGAGGCTATGTCTCCGCCATGACCGCAGCGGGCTACCTCCAGGGGGACGACGCGGGGCGTTTCCGGCCCACAGACCCCCTCACCCGCTGCCAGGCGGTGACCATCCTGAATAACTGGGGGAAGATCCGGGTCTACGGCCGCTTCCTGGACGTGAAGGAGGACGTGCCGGAAATCCCCTATTCCGCCTGGGACTTCACCACCCTCGCCAACGGCCGGGTCAGCTACGAAAGTGAGGAATATACCGCCGTCACCGGCGTGGACGTGAGCTTCTGGCAGGGGGACATCGACTGGCAGGCCGTGGCTGCGGACGGCATTGACTTTGCATTCATCCGCCTGGGCAACCGCTGGTCCACGGACGGGCATCTGGAGATCGACTCCTGCTTCGCCGCCAACATCCAGGGCGCCCAGGCCGCGGGTCTGGACGTGGGGGTTTACTTCTTCTCCCAGGCTCTCACCGAGGAGGAGGCCGTGGAAGAGGCGGAGTTCGTTCTGGAGGCCCTGGAGGGTTATAACCTGGAGCTGCCGGTGGTCTTCGACTGGGAGCCCATCTCCGGTGAGGAGAGCCGCACGGGAAACATGGATTACTCCGTGCTGGACGATCTGGCCATCGCCTTCTGTGACCGGGTGGCCGCAGACGGCTATGAACCCATGATCTACTTCAACCAGTACTTCGGCTACCTCCATTATGACCTCTCCCGCCTGACGGACTACGGCTTCTGGTATGCCGGCTACTTCAGCTCCAACACTCCCAATTTCTATTACGCTTTTGACATCTGGCAGTACACTTCCTCCGGGTCGGTCAGCGGCATTGCCGGAAATGCGGATCTGAACCTGATGTTCCTGGAAAAATAAGGCCTGCCGCCCCGGGTCCGGGACCTGCTCCCGGACCCGGGAAAAAGTCGCAAAATTTGTGGAAAGCGCTAAAGGAAGCGGGCTTTTTCCGGGGAATTGTATGAAGTATTTTCATTGACATCTCCCGCCGGGGTGTTTTAGAATAGAGCATATATCGGGGACGTCAGGCGTTCCCGCGCAAGAGGGTGCCAACATGACCGGCTATGCTCCTTCCCGGAATATGGTTTCGTCCGTGGCCGCCGCCTGTAAGGCGGAGGCTTCCTCCTGCGTGAAAATGCCCGCATACTCCGCCATTCTGGTGCTGTTTCTGGACGCCATCCTTGTGGCGTCCATTTTCCTTGCCCTGGACCTGATGATTCTGGTATTGGCCCTGGGCGTTATCCTGGCGCTGGCGGCAGTGCTGGCCGGCGCCGGAATCTGGAACCCTTTCGCCTCTGAGCATCCTGGGTGCAGGCGCGTTTCCGCCTGCAAATGAATGGAGGATATACAGAGGCGGCGCCGGAAAAACGGCACCGCCTTTTTGTATATAGCAGACAAAATGAAAAGGAGTAGAAGCAAAGATGAAGAAGTTTCTCTGCATCCTGATGGCACTGGCTCTCACTGTGGGCTGCTTCGCCGGCTGCGGCGGCGGCACCACCGAGACCGAGGCCCCTGCCACCGACACCCCCGCCACTGAGGCGCCCGCAACGGAGGCCCCCTCCACGGAGGCCCCGGCCACCGAGGCGCCCGCCGGCGAGTCCAGCGGCACCTTTACCATCGGCATGATCGGCCCCCTGACCGGCGGCGCCGCCATCTATGGCACCGCTGTTGCCAACGCGGCCCAGATCGCCGTGGACGAGATCAACGCCCTGGGCGGCCCCGTACAGTTCGAGCTGCTCACCCAGGATGACACCAACGATCCCGAGACCGCTGTGAACGCCTACAACAACCTTATGGACCAGGGGATGCAGATCCTGCTGGGCACCGTCACCACCCAGCCCGCTCTGGCCGTGGTACCTTACGCCTATGACGAGCGCGTGTTTACCCTGACCCCCTCCGGCTCCGGCGATGACGTCATTGAAGGCAATGACAATGTCTTCCAGGTCTGCTTCACCGATTCCAACCAGGGCACCCGCTCCGCCCAGTATATCAACGAGAACTTCCCCGACGCCCAGATCGCCATCATCTACAAGAATGACGACCAGTACTCCCAGGGCATCCGGGACAACTTCGTCGCCGAGGCCGAGAGCCGCAGCATGTCCATTGTCTACGAGGGCACCTTCCAGGAGGCCACCCAGACCGACTTCAACAACCAGCTCACCGCCGCCCAGAGCGCCGGCGCGGACATGATCTTCCTGCCCATCTACTACACCCCCGCCTCCGTCATCCTGACCCAGGCCAACGCCATGGGCTATACGCCCACCTTCTTCGGCGTGGACGGCATGGACGGCATCCTCACCGTGGAAGGCTTTGACACCTCCCTGGCAGAGGGCGTGTACCTGCTGACCCCGTTCTCCGCCGACGCGGAGGATGAGGCCACCCAGGCCTTTGTCACCGAGTATCAGGATCGCTTCGGCGAGGTCCCCAACCAGTTCGCCGCCGACGCCTATGACGGCATCTATATCATCTACGAGGCCATCCAGGCCGCCGGCATCACCGCCGACATGAGCAACGAGGAGATCTGCGACGCCCTGATCGCCGCCATGGGCAATCTGTCCATCGTCGGCCTGACCAGCGCCGGGTCTGAGATGACCTGGGACGAGAACGGCGCCGTGAGCAAGGATCCCGCCGCCGTGGTCATCGAGAACGGCACCTACGTCACTCCCTGACAGGAAACCACAGAACCTTTTTCCCGCGGCCCCGGCATCGGGGCCGCGGGACACTGAACACTGGACAGGCTGCCGGGTTTCCGGCAGCCTGAATATGCCGTGACTTTTGTGCTTTTGTATCACAAAAGCGGTCAAAAAAGGCCTCCGGCCTTTTTTGACCGTCTTAGGCTGCCGGGAAACCGGCGGCCTGTCCTGCGTTTCTATGTTTCTATGGTGGAAACCAGAGCGGAACGTCTCCCGGGCCTTCCGCCCCGGTTTCTGCCACAGAAGGAAAGAGAGAGGTTGTGAGCGCTTTTATGGAATTTTTGTCCTATCTGATCAACGGCGTCAGCCTGGGCAGCATTTACGCCATCATCGCCCTGGGGTATACCATGGTGTACGGCATCGCCAAAATGCTCAACTTTGCCCACGGCGACGTGATCATGGTGGGCGGCTACGTGTCCTTTTACGCCACGTCCTTCGCCGCCGCTAATCTTCTGGGGGATGAGCCCTCCGCCGGGGCCACGCTGGCCGCCACGCTGCTGTCCGTCCTGCTGGCCATGGTGGTATGCACAGCCCTGGGCATCATCATCGAGGGGCTTGCCTACCGCCCCCTGCGCCAGGCCGGGAATCTGGCGGTGCTGATCACCGCCATCGGCGTGAGCTATTTCCTCCAGAACGCGGCCCAGCTCCTCTTCGGCGCCGCGCCGAAGAACTTCACCCCCGTGGTGAGCGGGCAGCTCACGCTGTTTTCCGGGCAGCTCCGCATCTCCTATGTGGCGCTGCTCACGGTAGTGGTGTGCATCGTGATCATGGTGGGGCTGACGCTCTTTACCGGCAAGAACAAAATGGGCAAGGCCATGCGCGCCTGCTCCGAGGACCAGGGCGCGGCCCAGCTCATGGGCATCAACGTCAACGCCACCATCTCCATGACCTTTGCCATCGGCTCCGCCCTGGCTGCCGTTGCCGGGGTGCTGCTGTGCTCCTACTCTCCAGTGCTCCAGCCTACCACGGGCTCCATGCCGGGCATCAAGGCCTTCACCGCCGCGGTATTCGGGGGCATCGGCTCCATCCCCGGGGCCTTCCTGGGCGGACTTCTCCTGGGCATCATCGAGGCGATGGCCCAGGCCTATATCTCCACCCAGCTCTCCAACACGGTCCTTTTCGCGGTGCTCATTGTGGTGCTGCTGGTGAAGCCCTCCGGGCTCCTGGGCAAATATGCGCCCGAGAAAGTGTGAGGTGGCCGGGATGAAAAACTATTTCAAAGGTATGAAAGCGGTGACCAAGATGGATTACGCCACCTATGCCGGCGTGATCCTGGCCTTTGTCATCGTGAGCCTCTGCCAGTCCTTCGGCCTGCTGAACCGCTCGGTGAGCGGCATGCTGGTTCCCATCTGCGCCTATGTGTGCATGGCACTGAGCCTGAACCTCACCGTGGGCGTGCTGGGCGAGCTGAGCCTGGGCCACGCGGGCTTTATGAGCGTGGGGGCTTTTACAGGGATCATCACTTCCATGAGCCTGTCCACCACGGTGCCCAACGAGCTGGCCCGGGTGGTGCTGGCGCTGGTGGTGGGCATGATTTTCGCTGCGATCACCGGCGTCATCGTGGGCGTGCCGGTGCTGCGCCTCCGGGGCGACTACCTGGCCATCGTCACACTGGCCTTTGGCGAGATCATCAAGGACATCATCAACTGCCTCCTGGTGGGCTGGGATGAAAATGGCCTGCACATCGCCCTGAATATCGACGGCACCAAAAGCATCGCCAGCTTGGGTTTAAGCGAAAACGGCATTGAGATCATAAAAGGCGCCCAGGGCGCCTCCGGCAATGACCGAATCGCCACCTTTACCGTGGGCTTCGTACTGGTGCTGATCACCCTGGTCGTGGTGCTCAACCTGGTGCGCTCCCGCACGGGCCGGGCGGTCATGGCCATCCGGGACAACCGCATCGCCGCCGAGAGCGTGGGCATCAACGTCACCAAGTACAAGCTCATGGCCTTTGTCACCTCCGCGGCCCTGGCGGGGGCGGCCGGCGCCCTCTTCGGGCTGAACTACTCCAGCGTCAGCGCCGTACAGTTTGACTTCAACACCTCCATCCTGGTGCTGGTGTATGTGGTCCTGGGCGGACTGGGAAACATGTGGGGCTCCATCATCGCCACGGTGGTGCTCTACGTCCTGCCGGAGGCGCTGCGCAGCTTCTCCGATTACCGTATGCTGGCCTACGCCATCGTGCTCATCCTGGTCATGCTGGCCACCAACAACGACCAGCTCAAGGGGCTCCTGGCCAAGGTCATCCCCGTGCGGAAGAAGGGAGATGCCATCGATGGCTAAGAAGTTTGAATACGAAAAAGGGAAAATGGTCCCCGTACCCAGCCACTCCATCATTCCCGAGCGGGATGTGGACAAGTCTCCCATCCTGGAGTGCAGCCATCTGGGCATCCAGTTCGGCGGCCTCAAGGCCGTAGACGACCTGAATCTCACCGTGGGCCGGACGGAGATTGCCGGGCTCATCGGCCCCAACGGCGCGGGCAAGACCACGGTGTTCAACCTGCTCACCAAGGTCTACCAGCCCACCATGGGCACCATCCTCCTGGACGGCCAGGACACCTCCGGCAAGACCACCGTGCAGATCAACCGCATGGGCATCGCCCGGACCTTCCAGAACATCCGCCTGTTCGGCAACCTGAGCGTGGAGGACAACGTGAAGATCGGCCTCCACAACCAGGAGGCTTACTCCATGTTCACCGGCATTCTCCGCCTGCCCAAATACTGGAAGCAGGAGCGCACCGCCCACGAGCGGGCCATGGAGCTGCTGAGTATCTTCGACATGCAGGATCTGGCTGGCCACAAGGCCGGCTCCCTGCCCTACGGCGCCCAGCGCCGGCTGGAGATCGTCCGGGCCCTGGCCACCAACCCCAGCCTCCTGCTCCTGGACGAGCCGGCGGCGGGCATGAACCCTTCGGAGACCGCGGAACTCATGGAGAATATCGTCAAGATCCGGGACACCTTCCAGATTGCCATTTTGCTCATTGAGCACGACATGAACCTGGTCATGGGTATCTGCGAGGGGATCTGCGTGTTGAACTTCGGCCAGATCATCGCCAAGGGCACCGCCGAGGAGATCCAGGCCAACCCCGCCGTCATCGAAGCCTACCTGGGCAAGAAGAAGGAGGGCTGAAGCCATGCTGAAGGTCAATGACATCAACGTATATTACGGCAGCATCCACGCCATCAAGGGCGTCTCTTTCGAAGTGAAGGAGGGCGAGATCGTCACCCTCATCGGCGCCAACGGCGCGGGGAAAAGCACCATTCTGAAAACCATCTCCGGCCTCCTGCGCAGCAAAACCGGGGACATCCAGTTTATGGGCCACAGCATTTCCAACGTCAGCGCCCACAAAATCGTGGC